>CALVLO010000007.1 GCA_944338265.1 uncultured Clostridia bacterium | reverse complement strand
GTTTTGCATTTCCGAACACCGCAAGATTTGTTCCAAGAAAATCTCTCAAAGTGTTGCACTTAGTTTGACAATTCATCATAGCAAAAGCGCCTTGAAAAGTCAATGGTTCAAAAAAGAAACAAAGGAACAAATTGATGATCAAACAATAGAAAAGTAACTTTTTGGAAAATTTTTTCACGTTTGTTATACTGTGCCCGTAATCGCAAAGGTTACGAAAAAATTTTTCGGAGGTTTGTATCATGAAAAAAGTAGCAATCATTTGTGCCGCAGGCAAGCAGGGCAAGCTGCTTGTAAACGAGGCGGTTTCCCGCGGGTATGCGGTGACGGGTTTTGTACGCGGCAGCGACAAAGTCGAGAACGCCAAGGCAAAGACGGTCGTAAAAGACCTGTTCGATCTGGCGCGCGAAGATCTCATCGGGTTCGATGTCGTCATCGACGCATTCGGCGCATGGATGGAAGAAACCCTTCCTCTTCACAAGACGTCGCTTGCGCACCTGTGCGATATTTTGAGCGGCACGAAAGTCCGTCTTCTTGTCGTGGGCGGCGCGGGCAGCCTGTATGTCGATCCCGAACACACCGTGCAGGTCAAAGACTTGGAGAGCTTCCCCGACGTGTTCAAGCCGCTCGCAAACAACATGAGTGAAGCACTTGTCGAACTTCGCAAGCGTTCGGATGTGCAGTGGACGTATCTCTCGCCCGCAGGCGATTTCGTGGCGGACGGCGAACGGACGGGCGAGTATCTCTTGGGCGGCGAGGAGTATTTCGTCAACGATAAGGGGGAGAGCCGCATCAGCTATGCCGACTACGCCATCGCCATGATCGACGAGATCGAAAACGCAAACAACATTCAGAAGCGCTTCTCCGTCATCGGGAAGTAACGCGTAAAACGGTGCAATTCGGCGGGCGCGATCTTGTATCGTGCCCGCTTTTTGCCCAAGGAGGGGAAACGTCCATGAAAGAGACCTTCACAAGCAGGGTCGATCGGCTGCGTTCGCTTTTGAATGCCGCAGAATGCGTGCTCATTGGCGGCGGTTCGGGGCTTTCGTCTGCGGCGGGGCTTACCTATTCCGGAGAGCGCTTTACGGCAAATTTCGGCGATTTTATCAAACGCTACAATTTCACGGATATGTATTCGGCGGGGTTTTATCTCTTTCGAACGCAGGAAGAAAAGTGGGCGTATTGGTCGCGGCACGTCCTTTGTAACCGCTGGCTGCCGCCCGCATTGTCGCTCTATCAAAGACTTCTCGAACTCGTCCAGGATAAGGACTATTTCGTCATCACCACCAATGTGGATGCACAGTTTTACAAGGCGGGATTTGCGAAAGAGCGCATCTTTGCCGTGCAGGGCGACTACGGAAAGCTGCAATGCGCCAAGGGATGTCATGACAGGCTGTATGACAACGAAAGTCTCGTTCGAAGAATGGCGGCGGAGCAGAAAGACTGCCGCATTCCTTCCGCGCTTGTTCCCAAGTGCCCCGTATGCGGCGGAGAAATGGAGGTCCATATCCGTAAAGATGCGTACTTCGTGCAGGATGAAGCGTGGTACGCGGCAGAACGCCGTTATAAAGATTTTTATAGCAGGGCGTGCGAAAAAAAGACGCTGCTTTTGGAACTCGGCGTCGGATACAATACGCCGACGATCATCCGCTTTCCATTCGAGCGGATGACGTATGAAAATCAAGACGTCTTTCTCGTCCGCATGAATATGCAATCCCCGGAAGCCATCCCCGAAAACGCAAAAAAGACGCTCTTTTTCAAAGAAGATATCAATTTTGTTTTGAAAAGAGCGGGTTTATCATCGGGCGAAGGGGCGCATCAGCCGTCTTTCAGCCCTAAAATGTAGTCCGCCGAGAGGTCGAGTTCCTTGCACAGCCGCGCGAAGGTATCGAGCTTGGGCAGCTTTTTCGTCGTCACATACTGCGTGATCATTTCGGGCGATACGCCCACCCGCGCGGCGATCTCCGCCTTAGTCAGCGGGCAGGCGTTGAGTTCTTCTTTCAGTCGCTCTTTGATGAGTTCGGTCATGGCGGTTTTGTACTCCTCTTTTTCTAAAAAATATAACTAACGGTTAGCTTTTGCTTGACAAATAACCAATGGTTAGCATATAATTGAAAAAAACGAGGAGAGAGATATGATTTGCAAGAAGTGTGGAAAGTCATTTGAAGGTGACGCCTGCCCCGACTGCGGCACGCCCGCAGACGGAACGGAACAGGCGAACGCGCCCGCCGAAGTGCGGACGGACGGCGCGGAAACCGCCGTAAAGAACGGAAAAGTTTGCGGCAGATATTTTGCGCTCCGCATTGCCGCCGCGTTCGTGCTGTTTATCGGCAGCTTTTCGCTGACGATGTACACGCTGACGGGGGAGAAGAGCCAGACGATGGCGTCGGTGGGAATGGTAAGCGGCATTGCGCTCGGCATCGCGTCCGCCATGGCTCTCGTGCTTATTTTTGTCATGCTTGCGAGCGTGAAACGCGCCGTCAGCCGAAAATTCATGACGGCGTTGCTCGTCGTTGCCGCAATCGGTCTGTTTTACGGCGGTGTATTCGCTTCCTTCCTTTCCGTCGACGGAGCGGGCGGAGCGAACGTGTTCAAAATCGTTCTGACGTTTGTTACGCTTCTTCTTTCTATGGCGCTGTTTCGCGCGGGCATTGGGTCGAAGAAAGCCGAAGCTCTCGCGCCCGTAACGCAGAAGAAGCAGAAGATCTCGTATGCCGTCAGCGGCGCAGCCGTGCTCCTCACGCTCATTCTCGCGCTCGTGCCCGTGCTGAGTACGCTGGGCAACCCCCTTCGGAACGCGGATAAGATCACGCTCGGCATGACGGAGCGCGAAGTCGTCGGCATCATGGGCGAAGCGGATATGGAAGGCGGCGATTCCCTCGTCTGGTACGACCGCAAGACGGCGAAGATAGCGCAGAAACTTGCCGATCTGGAAGAGGAAGTGTTGCAGGGCAACATGGACGCGATGGAAGAGATGATGCAGCTCACGGAGGAGCTGGAATCCATGGAGGGGCAGAGCTTGACCGTATCTCTGACGTCGGGAACGGTGACGGGCGTGGAGTTCAACGCCGATTCGGGCGTCACGGAGAAAAAGGCGACGTCAGAGAGCACGGCAGCCATCGTTAAATTGGGAAGCGGCGCAGACGCGACGGACGACGGGCTGACCGCCGAATTGAATGCCTTCTATCAGGACGACAGCTGGATGAAGATGTACGGCGTGGTTACGATCGAAAGCATGACGTTGGATATGGCGGGCGAAACCTTTGAAATCGAGTGGACATATCGGTTCAGCGACAATCATTCGGCGGGCGGCACGGTCGAGGCGACCATTTCCGAACTCCAAGAGGACTACAAATTCCTTGCCTTGGAGCGGTACGATTGGGAGTATGGGTACGAAGATTTGAAAGACGCCCCGCAGGAGACCAAACAGGCATACGCTGCGCTGTGTGAAAAGTACGGCGTGGAGAGCGAATTTATCGGCGGAGTGCTCGGCAAAGGGGCGTAAGCGGATCAAAAAATCGGGGGCGCGGCCAAAACGGTCGCGCCCTGTTCGTTTTCCGCTATTTTCCGCAACGGGAAGACGGAGCCTTATGCGGCGGTGAGTTTTACGGCGAGCACCGTCATGTCGTCGTCCTCGCCGCGGGCGCGGGAGAGGGCGGCGGCGAGCACGTTTTCGGCGAGCGCCTGCGGATTGAGCGGGCGCTGTTCGCTCAGGTACGCGCACAGATCGGCGGTGGAGCCGAAGGCGGCGGTCACGCCGTCGCTCATAAAGAGCAAAAAGTCGTCTTCTTTGAGCGTGAGGCGCATCGTGGCGGGGTGCACCGCCTCGAGCATGCCGATGGGCAGGGATTCTCCCTCCAAAATTTTCAGCTCCTCGCCCGAGAGGAGAAAGCCCGCGGGCGAGCCGATCTTCACCACGTCTGCGCTGCCCGTATCGAGGTCGACGGCGGCGAGATCGAGGCAGGAGAAGGTCTCCTCCGAAGAGAACGCGATGAGGCTGTTTACGGCGGAGAGCACCGTCTCGGAGGGCATTTTCGCCTTGTAAAAGCTCTCCAAAAGGGAGAGCGTGCGGGCGGAGACGTCGCGTGCGTTCTCGCCGCTGCCCATGCCGTCGGAAAGGGCGACGAGGAAGCGCCGCTCGTCGATGCGCATCACGGAGTGCGTGTCGCCGCTTTGCGTCTCCCCGTTTTTGGGACGGGCGGCAATGCCGAACGCCGCGTCGTAGCGCGGCTTGCGGCGGAGGACGAAGCACGCCCTGTCGGCGGGGAGGGGGATCTTATCGGCGAGGGCGAGCGGAAGGGCGAGCGCCTCTCCCGCGATGCGGCACACCGCCCGTCCGTCTGTTTGGGCGGGGAGCGTCATGCTCACCGTGCAGCCATCCCTGTCGCCGTAGAGGAAGATCTCCGCGCAGAGGATGCCGTGCTCCTGCAGGGCGCGGGCGAGCGCCTCTTCCTGATCGGAGGAGGTGTATTCTTCGCTCTGCGCGAGGGCAAGATCTTTTAAGATCTCGCTCACGCCGTGCGCCTGCTGCGCGAGCAGCCGTCTGCCCGCCCGTGCCGTTTCGAGCTCGGCGGCGCAGCGGCGGTAGTCTGCAAGCTCTTTGTTGAGGACGAACAGCAGCCCGGCGGCGTTGACGCACCGCTTTGCGAGCTCCGCGGGCAGGTCGATGAGGTTGACCTTCCCCTTCGCCATCCCCACGCGGATGAGCCGTTCGAGCTCGTCGTCGCAGGTGTTTTTGCAGCCCTTGCACAGGGCGGCGGTGAGCTTCTCGCGGATGCGGCGGGGCGCTTCGTCCTCCGTTTCGGGGTCGCGGAAGGCGCATTCGATCTCGCGGAAGAGCGCCGAGACCTCGTAGAGCTGTTCGCCCGCGGCGCGGCGGCTGCGGTTGACGGCGATGCGCGGCAGGCTGCGTTCGCGGTAAAAAAGAAGGGTACGCTGCATGCGCTCCAGAAGGGGGCGGGGCAGGATGCACAGAATGAGGAGGGGGAGCGCCCCTGCAAGCAGGGTGAGAACGAGGGATAGCGTGCCCGCCGAGAGCGCGCCTGCAAGCCACCGTTCCGCGGCATATGCGGCAAAGAGGGCGAGGGCGGCTGCCGCCCTCCCGTAGGGCAAAAAGAGGAGGGCGAGGCAGGCAAATACGGCATACGCGGCGATGGGGGCGAGGCTCACGTTCACGGCGCACAGCGGGAGCGCGAGCACGACGGCAAAGGGCACCGCCAAGGCGCGCCCCGTGAGGGCGGCGGCGCCGAACAGGGCAAGGAGGGCGGCAAAGGTGAAGGCGGCTTCTCCGAGCGCGTGCAAGAGCCCCATCCCGAGGAGGAGCCAGCAAAGGGCGAGTGCGGCGCACTCCGCCCCCGTCAGGCGGCAGCGGAAGGCACGGAAGAGCAGGGCGCGCAGGGAGATCTCAAAGAGCAGGGCGCAGAGCAGGATGGCTGCGGCGAGGATGGCTTTCTGCGCCAAGATGGGGATGGGGAAGAGCGCGTATCCCGCATGCGGGAACAAAAACAGGAAGGGAAGCTGCGCGATGGCGCCGTAGAGGAAGCGCTCGTACCCCATATGGCGGCGGAAGTGCGCGTACAGCGCAAAGACGAGCAGCAAAAAGCAAGCCTGCACGGCGCAGCACAGCGTGCCCTCCCACGAGAGGAAGGCGGCGGATGCCGCAAGATAGGCTGCACACGAGGCAAAGAGGGCGCGCCCGCAGGCGAGCGCGGCAAAGAGCGCCGCAAAGGAGAGGGGCTCCTGCTGCGGCAGAGAAAAGTTGAAAAGCGCCATGCTCCCCGCAAGCAGGGCAAAAAAGAGCGCATCTTTGGCGGCGGGCAGGCGAAGGCGGATCCGGTGCATAGGTTACCTCTGTTTTTTCTTACAGTATAACAGGGAAACGCGCGCACGCCCGCGCGAATATCCTCGGACTTTATCGAAAAAAGGAGTCCGAAAAAATTTTTTAATTTTTTTCCGAAAACTATTGACAAGTCAAAAATTCGTGCTATAATAAAGACACAAAAAGAAAATAACTTTCATGAAATGTTATTTACCCACAAGGAAGGTTGGTCCGATGCACAGCTAACGCCTACGGGCAACGCAACAGAACAAGCGGACGGAAAAATCCGTTAAAGGTCAGGAGACAACATCACATAGGGCAAAGGTCTCCGAAAAATTCAATACGGGAGGTGCGGTATGTACAGGTTCATTTCCCAAGGATTGAAGATTTCGTAAAAGGAGGTCAGACCAATGTACAGTTCTACCCGGAGGGTGGAGAATTAAATCGGCTTCAGTTTATACGCGGCATCGTACGCCTGCCGCACGGGTCTTAACCCAAGATACACAGGATGGAGCCGAGAGCATCCCTCGCCCGCGCGGGGCGCACAAAGGATAGGGTACCGAGGTGCTCAGAAGGAGCACGCCGTATCCCAAGGGCGCCGCAGCGCAAGGCAAAAAGGGACTCCGCCCCAAAAAACAACTCAATACCAACTACAAAAACACTCCCCCGTGCGGTCGCGCGGGGGATAACTTTTTCTGCGCTCAGCGCAAGCCCTCTACCGAGATCTCGGTCGAAAGGGCGATCTCGCTAAGCGGCGTATCTTTGAGCGCGGCGTATTTCTCTGGAGAGCGCCGCCACAGCGTCCGCCGCAGAAAGAAGAGGTCGCACTCCGCTTCGGCGCAGCGCGCCCACAGCGAACGCACGGCTTTTTCGAGCGCCTGTTCGGCGGCAAGGCACTCCGCTTGGGTAACGCGGTTGGTGGCGACGTTTTCGGGCGAGGACGCCGCGGCGCGGGCGGCAATGCGCACTTTGAGCCCGATGGAGAGCTTTGCCGTAAGCGTCTCCGCCTGCAGGGAGACGCCTCCGCTGTTTTTTAGGACGGCGAGCGTCGCGTCGCCCGCGGGGAGGGCGCCGCCGTACACGTTGCCCTTCAGCAGGCTGAACGCCGCCGTCTCCTCCTCCGTCAAAATGCCCGTCATCCTGCCCGCGGAAAAGAGCGCCGTCTGCTCGGCGGAAAAGAGTTTTTCTTCGCCCTCCTCCGCCGCAGTGTTTTGCCCGCCGCCCGCGCCCTCCTCGGGTCCCTTTTGCGCGATCATGCGCACATAGGGCATGTAGCCGCTCGCGCTTGCGCCGTAGTGCCCGATGGCAAACTCGCGCATCGTCGCCGTCATCACCCGTCCCGATCTTTTTGCCGCATCCGAAAAGAGCTTTTCGAGAGCGAGCGAAGAGGCGTCGTCGATGGCGCTTGCGGCTTTGAGTGTCTCGCCCGCGCTGCCCTCGCATACGGCAAGGAGGCAGGAGTCGGGGGAATATTCATTGCGTAAAAAGAAGTCGAGCGCATCCAACGCGCCGCTGCGTGCAGCCTCTTCGCCGAGGAGGATGAGGTCGCAGAACACGAGTTTTGGCACCCAGCCCGTCTGCGCGTAGATGGCGGCAAGGCAGTCTGCAACGGTCGCGCCCCGCCCCTCGATCTCCACGCTCGACGTGCCGCCCGTCGTGCGGTCGCTTCCCTTGGGCACTGCGATCTGCGCGGTGAGTTCAAAGCCCTCCTCCGTCCTGTCCACGCCCGCGGCGAGAATGATCGCCGTCTTTTGGATGTCCACCAAGCCGAAGTCGTTGGAGAAAAATGTGAAGGCGACGAGCGCCGCAAGCGCGATCCACAGCTTAGCGGGCAGCGTTTTCAGCCAATGTTTAGTCCGCATGCCGCCTCCTTTGGAGCGCCTGTACGCCGTCGAGAAGGAGCAGGAGCCCCGCTGCGCCCGCGCCCACGGCGGGGAAGACCCAGAACGCCCGCTCCGTGATGGCGGCGATGGTCGCGGAGGGCGCGAAGTTGAGCGCGAACAGCAGCGCAAAGAGCGCCGCATTCATGCCGAGCGAGAGGAGGGCGGCAAGCGGCTTTCTGCGTCCGAACGCCTCCGAAACCGTCTCTGCCGCGGCATGGATGGGCATCGCCGCGTAAAAGGTCATCACAAAGGCGACGGCGAAGATGAAGAGATAGTCGATGCGCCCCATCGCCGTGATCCCGGAAAAGTATTTGCTCATGTGCGCGAAGGCGAACAGCTGCGTTACGGCAATGTCCGAAAATACACCGAAGTACACGGCGAGAAAGAGAAGGAGCGCCCCGCCGCCTGCAAGGTAGCATAGCATTCCCTTCCACGCGAGCCCCTTCCGGTAGGGGAACTTTCCCACGAGCGGCAGAAGGAGCGCCGCGTCAAAGAACCAGCTCGAGCTGTACGCGCTCCCGCGCAAAAATCCGCCCGCGCCCGCGCCGCCCGCAGGGGCGAGCGCGCCGAAGTCCGCGCTCCCCGCCGAGAGCAGCAGGATGCCAAAGAGCCCGATGCAAAAGAGGGGCGCGAGCACGTCCCACATCCTGCCCAAAGCGTTGAGCGGCTTGGCGCACAGGTAGGCGGAAAAGAGGAAGAAGGGCGCGAACGCCACATAGGAGGGCAGCGTGTCGTAAAAGAGGCTCTGCACCAGCAACTTTTGCTCGATGAGGGGCACAAAGGCGGCAAAGAGCAGGAACGCCGCAAACAAAATGCAGAGCGCCTTGGCGCAAATACTGCCTACCATGTCCGCGAGCAGGGCGTACACGGTGCGTTCCCGCCGCGCAAGCAGCAGCACGGCAAACACGAGCGCCGCCTGCACGCACACTTGCAGGAGAATGGGGAAGAGCAGATCGTTTTTTGCCTGCGCAGCGAGCAGCGAGGGCAGCAGCACGAGCTTGCCCGCGGGCGCGACGGCGGCGAGGAAGAACAGGATCTGCCGCGCATTGAGTCTCGAAGCCGTCATTTCTGCCTCCTTTTGTTGGGGCTCCCGAGGGAGACGGGGCGGTGTTTGAGCGACATGAGGTGGAATTTGGCGAGCGCATCTTTGAGGTCGCGCCCGACAAGGGGCGCAAAGGGCGCGGCGAGCGGGATGCCGAAGTTCTCCGTCGAGACGAGGTAGGCAAGGATGAGCCCCGAAAAGAGCACGATGCCGTAGGTGCCGATGCTCCCCGCCACGAGCAGCATCGCAAGCCGCACCACGCTCGTCTCCTCGATGAGATTGGGCACCGCGTACAGTCCGATCCCGCTGAAAGCGATAATGATGATGGCGGGCGTGGAGACGAATCCCGCGCTTACCGCCGTTTCGCCGAGCACGAGCGCACCCACGACCGAGAGCGCCATCCCCACATATTTGGGCATGCGGATGCTCGCCTCGTTTAAGATCTCGAGCAGCAGCAACACGAGCAGCATCTCGAGCGAGGGCGAAAGGGGCACATCTTGAATGCTCCCCGCAATGGTGAGGAGGAGCTTTACGGGCAAGAGCTGCAGCTTAAAGAGCTGCGAGGCAATGTAAAATGCGGGCAGGTAGATGGCGATGAGCAGCGCAAAGAGGCGCAAAAAGCGGGTGAAGGTGGCGCGTGCGGCGGGGACGAAGTAATCCTCGCCCGATTGGAAGTCCTCGATCAAAAGATAGGGCGTCGTGAGTGCGATGGGCGAGCCGTCCGTCAGCACGCCCACCCGCCCTTCCGCGAGTTTGGCGCAAAAAATATCCGGTTTTTCCGTTGTGCCCACCTGTTTGACGAGCGAATAGGGGCGGTCGGAGAGAAAGCGCGCAAGATAGGAGGCATCCGGCACGCAGTCGATCTCGATGGCGCTAAGCTTTTCCCGCACCGCCTCAGCAGCCCCTGCGGGGCTCGTTCCCTCCAAATAGCACAGCGCGACGCTCGTCTTCGAGCGTCTTCCCACCGTCAGAAATTCGATCTTGAGCTCCCCCGTTTTGAGCCGTTTGCGCACGAGTGCCGTATTCGTCTTCACGTCCTCCACAAACCCTTCGCGCGGGCCCTTGATGGCGACGTCCGTCGGCGGTTCGGCAACGGCGCGCACGGGCACCTTTTTGGTGCCCACGCAGAGCCCTTCGTCCATGCCCTCCCAAAGGAGTACGGGATTGCCCGCAAGCACCTCCTCCGCAAGCGTCTTCATCTCGCGGCTGCGCCGCACTTCGGGCGCGGTGATGTGGGCGGCGAGCGCCTTTGCCGCTGTCTCGCCGCGGTAGGTAAAGAGGGGGCGCAGCACCTGCTCGCCCAACAGGTCTTTATCCGTGATGGCGTCGGCGAAAAAGCAGACGTACTTGCGCCCCGCTCCGTCCGAAAAGGGGAATTGCAAAATATCCTCCGCGGGCAGCAGGCGCTTGAATGCTTCTGCGCTCGCTTTCAGGTCCGCATGCACATACTTCATACAGGCAGTATGCGGCATTGCGGGCAAACAATGCCGCTGCGCGCAAAAGGGCGCAAAAAATCCCCGCAGTTGCCCGCGGGGACCTTTTGCCTCGGGAAAACTACCCTGCCGCGGTGAGAGCCTTGCGGCGCATCACGCTTGCAGAAGGGCGAGCATCGCAGCCGCCGCGGTGCGCGTTTCCTCCGTGAGGGCGGGCGCATAGCGGGCGAGCGTCTCGGCGATGAGGGCGGTAAATTCCTCCGCCCCGCCTGCGCGTCTGCCTGCAAGGAGCGTCCTCGCCGCCCGTGCCGCCTGTTCTGCGGGCATCAGTGCGCCCAAAAATTCTGCCGCCGTGCGCAGCCATGCCTCATCCGTGTGCTCCGCTGTGTTCGCCGCGTCTGCGGCTTCGCCCGCTTGGGCGTTTGCGGAAGGCGTGGCGTTTGCCGCGCTCGTTTGCGCATCGGAGACGGTTTGCTCCGTGCAGGTTGTGCCCTGCACGGCAGTCGGCTTTACGCGGAGGAACTGCTCGTAGATCACATAGTAGAGCGTCGCCGCGCAGCCGCAGGCAAATCCGCCTTCAAAGGTATCGGCGAGTCCGCTCGTGAGCGGGGCGGCGGAGAGCTCCGCCAAACACCGCCATGCGGCAAAGAGCACTGTGCCGAGCGCAAACGGCAAAAACACGAACAGCTTTTTGGGCGCGCCGTGCAGCACCGTTTTTTTGAGCACGGAGACGAGGATGGTCACCGCCAAGCCGAGCACGAGCACATCGCCGCCGAACAGGCGGAACGCGCTCAGGTACTGTAAAATGGTCATAACGTTACCCCTTTTTCCCGTCGCGTGATCATTGTAGCACACGCTGCCCGCCTCGTGTGCGCCGTCTGCCATTTTTTTGTGATTTTCGGGAGATGGGCATGATTTGCCCGAGGGAAACGATCCCCCCATAGTCCCCCCTTAAAGCTCCTGCGGAGCGTTAAGGGGGGCGAGTTGTGGTACCCGCGCGGCGCAGGGGGAAACTCCCTCAGTTACTTCGTGATAGCTCCCTCAGGGAGGGAGCCAAGGGGAGCAAGTGGTGTGGCGCCCCCCTTAATACTTGTTTTAAGGGGGGATGTCCGAAGGACAGGGGGGATTTTCCTTTATCGCCGAAGGCGTTCCCCTCATCCACCGCAAGCGGTCCCCCTTCCCCCTTGGGGGAAGGCGAGAGAGGGGGGGAAGCCGCCGAGCGCAATGCGCTCGGCGGCAGGGGGGATTTTTTATTCGTTCATGCCCCGCCGCAACAGCGGCGGGGCATGAACTACCTTGTTTTTTCCTTAGAGCGGCGTAGCCGCGTTAAGTAAGGATGGCAACATGGGGATGGAATGGGAGCGGAAAACACCTTATCCCCTCCCTGCCCTCCCCTTGAACAACAAGGGGAGGCATAAAAACGGCGGCGGGGGCAAAAAAACCCAAAGCAGCGCCTGCTTGCGTCCGAATACAGGCGTAAGGAAATATGCGATGATAGGCAGAAAAAATCCAAAGCGGCGTCCGTCGTGAGCGGGGGTCACGAATATATACATTAAATTGTGTAATAAATTCCATAAAAAGTGTAAAATTCGCGCAAAAAATTTATCAGAACTCTTGACGGAAGTCTCAAAGTGTATTATAATCAGTTATACTCAATACTATATAAGGGGTAAAGCAAAATGAAGAAAAGACGCATTGTAACGGCGCTGCTTCTTGCGCTTCTCACCTGCTGTCTCGCATTTGCGCTTGTCGCCTGCGGCGGAAAACACACCGTCACGTTCGACTTCGCATATGACGGCGATGGCGACGGCGAGAACGACAAGACGACCGTCAAGGTCGATGACGGCGCGCTGATCACCGCACCTACCGAGGGCGTGCCCGTCCGCGAGGGGTATACCATCACGGCATGGGAGACGGAGGAGGGCGAAGTTTGGGATTTCGCCGCCGATACCGTCACGGGCGATCTTACGCTCACCGCGCAGTGGAGCCAGGGCGAGCCCATCGTCACGCCCGAACCTTCCGGCAAGGTGACCATCGAATTTGAGGCGGGCGAAGCCGAAAACGCGCGGCTGCCCGATCGCATGCAGGAGGTGGATGCGGGCAAGGCTGTCACGCTGCCTGCGGCAACGGCGGAGGGCTACCGCTTTGTGGGCTGGCGCGTTGCGGGCGCGGCGGAAAACCTTCCCGCAGGGCAATATACGCCCACTGCAAGCGTGAAGTTGATCGCGCAATGGCAGGCGCTTACCGTTATCGATGCCGCATCCGTCACATGGCAGACGGACGGCGTGCTCAATGTGGAGAACGAGTCGCCCGTGGTCGCAAAAGATCTCGTCGGGACGTTCACACCCTCTGCCGAACAGGGGGGGGGTGATGCTATAACCGTCACCATTACAGAGGATGTGCTGCAAGCAGCGCTTGAAGCGGCGCTGGAATCCGAAGATGCGATCGGCACCGATTACACGGCGGGCGCGCTCTATCTCGATGCCAAGCCCGCGACCTGTACGGAAGAAGGCTATATAAAGACCTGCTACGGCGTCTATTACGAGGTGGCGGAGACCGACTTTGTCGTCCGCGGCGGCGTGGTGCTCTATAATGTGCCCGAACAAGCAACGGGGCACAACTACGAATGGGATATTGCTGCGGGCATTGCCGATAAGCTGCTTACGTCCGCTTCGAGCGAGGAAGAGCGCACCATAACCGGTGCGTGCGCCAACGGCTGCGGCGAGACAAAGCGCGTCGTGCTTCCGCTCATTGTGCTGAGCGGCGGGCAAACGAATATCTTTGCGGCGAGCGATATGGGCTTCACGCAGAAGTCAAAAGATGAGCTCACCCAAGGGCAGTATTTTGTAACGGCATACACGCCTTACGGCTGCGAACAGGCGGGCTCCATCTCGGGTGAATATCTTGCGGAAGTCAGCGGCGAAGAAAAGCTTTGGATCGCATTCAACGATTTGGCGATCTCTGCCGTTGGGCATAGTTTTGATGAGACGGTTACTGCAACAGAGCAAGGAGGCGCTTTCACGCTTACAGCGACCTGCAAACATGGCTGCCAAGAGGAGTACACCGCAACGGTCACGTTTAACGCGGGAACGGATGGCAGTAGCTCTGTAGCGAGTTTGAGTGCAACATTCGATGCCGATGCGCACACCTTCACATTTACGCTTCCCGCAAGTGGATTTACGTCTTCGTCGGGCGGTACCTTCCTCGGCTGGAAGGTCCAAGATGGGGATGAGACGCAGTTGAACCCCGGTGCAAGTGTTACGCTCAATGATAAGGCGAATGTGACCTATGTGGCGCAGTACGGCGAACATACGCATATGTATGGCGCATGGGAGATCACGAACCCGACGGAAAGCGCTGCGGGAACGGCAACGCGCACTTGCCCTATCTGCGGTGAAGACACGGAAGGGAAAACGCAGACGGTTGAGTTGCCTATGCTCACGGAAGAGAATATCGGCGACGGCGGGGGCAAGTATACCAAGAGCGGCACGGGCGCGACGTGTACGGAGAACGGCTCGATCGAATATGTCTACACGACGAGCGCTTCCGATGGCTGCGGCGCAGGTGTGCGGATCACTTTCACTGTCAGTGAAAGTGCAACGGGGCATAAGTGGAGTGCGGTCTCGTGGAGCGAGAATACTGCATCCGCGACCTGCGCGAACGGCTGCGGCAAGACGCTCACCGCAACGGTGACGTTTAATGGCGGTGCGGCAGAGGGAAGTGCTCCTGTGCTTACGGAGGAGAGCTTTAAAGTTGAGAACAATAAGCTCGTGCTTACGCTTCCCGAAAATAGTTATACGGCTCCTGAAAAAATGGAGTTTGATCATTGGCTTATCGATGGCAGCGTTTATGCGCCAAATGAAACTGTGGAGATCGATGGCGAAGTTACGATTACGGCGGAATGGAAGATATTGGCGATAACCGGGACGGATAGTAATGTTGCACTCGGAACTTGGGGCAGCGCAGGAGCTGTGCTTCCGAATTATACGCTTTACGAAGGGCAGAGCATTACAATCACGGCAAAATATAGTGCGCTTACAAACGCAAAAGTTTGGGCAGGGGTTGTGGTGCAAATCGAGCAGGCGCCAACGGGCACCGATTCTTGGTTCTTCCGTCCAGATCGGTACGCCTCCTATTTAACGGCTTGGGGGACGCAAACAAATATGACGGTCTCGGGAGATGCTCTTCCTGAAGAGTTTAATGCGTTGCGCGTTGCGGGGAAAAATGTGATCACGATTTCCTTGGCAAATGATACCATCACTGTTAAGGAAGATTTCTATAATGAAAGCGGTGAACAAATCGTGTACACGTTTACTTGGACGGTAACGGGCGCAACGGCAGAGCAGTATTCCGTCAATCTTGGGAATGATCAAGCGATTTTGGCGGGGCAAGATGGCGCTGTAACATTAGAAAATGTGACAGTAACGGCGGGCATCCTTCCTTCGGAGAATCAGAATCCTACTTCGGAAGATCCGATCAAGTTTGGCAACAGTAAAGAGTTTGCATATACAGGATTTAAGCCTGTTTGGGTAGGTATGCCGATCCGCGCGGGCGAGAAAGTAACAATGACGGGTACGCTCAAATCCGCCGGAAAAAATTATTTTGAATCGCTTATAGTCAATTTGTTTGGTGCGGGGAGAAACACGCTGTTCCGAATGGACGATTGGATCGCAAATCCCGAGCTGGCAGGATGGACGGGAACAAAGATTTCCGAAGTTACAGAGAGCGAGCGCACAACATTCTGCAATATCATTAAAGATTGCACGTTGACTGTTGAGATCGATTGGACAACAGAAAGTGAAATCACAATTTCTGCAACGTATGTAAGCACGGGTTCTGCGGGAAGTAAAACGGTAGAATTTAAAATTACACCGATGGAGAATCGGGCATTTGAAAGTGCTTATATGATTGGTCTTGGTTGTGAAGACTGCGAAGTAACGATCAATAGCATTGTGCGCGCACCGTCCGCAACGTAATGCTTGAAATCCACAGGCGGTTGTAAAAATCAGAGATGCGAAATATCTCATAAAAAATCTCCTCGAAAGGGGAGATTTTTTATGCCGTCGGTATGCAAAGGAAGCGGAAAGTGCGGCGAAAGCTCTTTTCAAGATGATCGGCAAAAAAAGTTGACAACGGGAGGGGGAAGGGGTATAATGTCATTACAGGCTGTCAAACGGAAGAGACGCGCGAAAAATCGTTCCCGCAGAGAGAGGGTGCCGCAGGCTGAAAGCCCCTCGGAATGCTCCGCGCGGTATTCCCCCGTGAGCCGCCCCGCCGAACAGAACTTTAAGCGGAGCCGCTGCCCGCGTTACAGGCAAACGAGGCGCGCTTTTGCGCGCGAAGATAGGTGGTACCGCGCTCCGTCGCCCTATGCAGTTGCATAGGGCGTATTTTTTATGGATGATGGGCTGCGGCGCATTGGCGGAGAACGCGCTTGCCTCCCTCTGTGATGGAGGTGCCCCGCAGGGGCGGAGAACACGCTTGCCTCCCTCCGTGAGGGAGGTGCCCCGCAGGGGCGGTGGGAGTTGGTGCAGCTTGGCTGCACGGAGCCGCTCCTCGCCCCCCTTAATACTTGTTTTAAGGGGGGAAGCCCGAAGGGCAGGGGGGATTTGATAAAGCGGTATTGGAGAGAGCGATCCTCCTTTGATCCCCATTAAGGCTCCTGCGGAGCGTTAAGGGGGGCGGAGAGGGGAACCCAGCAGTCTCGCGGATGCCCGATGGTCCCTCCAAGCGGGGGCGGGGATCGGTCAACATACAAAAACAGCAAATAGTCGGAAGGAGTGAATATGGAGAAACATTTGCAAGAACTGTTGGAGCAGGCGCTCGCGGAGCTCTCTGCGGCGGCGGACAGCCGCGCGCTCTACGAGGCGAAGATGAAGTATCTGGGCAGGGCGGGCAGCGTGAGTGCGCTCTACAAGACGCTCAAAACGCTCCCGCAGGAGGCGCGCCCCGCCTACGGGCAGCAGATCAACGAGGTGCGCGTGCAGATCGAGACGCATGCGGAAGTGCGGGCAGCCGATCTTGCGGCGAGCGAGCTTTCGGCGCGGCTCATGGGCGAGCGGGAGGATGTCACCATGCCTGGGCGGCGGGCACGGCGCGGCACGCTGCACCCCGTCACGCGCGTGAAAAATCAGCTCATCGATATTTTCGCGGGGATGGGCTTCGAGATCTTTGAAGGTCCCGAGATCGAGAACGACTACTACAACTTTACGGCACTCAACACGCCTGCCGATCATCCCGCGCGGGATATGCAGGATACCTTCTATGTTTCGGGGGAGTTCCTGCTGCGCACGCAGACGAGCGCGGGGCAGATCCGCCTGATGGAGAAAAAGAAGCCGCCCATCAAGATGCTCTCGCCCGGGCGGGTGTTCCGTTCGGACGACGATGCGACGCACTCTCCCATGTTCCATCAGATGGAGGGGCTCGTTGTCGATAAGCACATTACGCTGTGCGATCTGCAGGGCATGCTCGATGAATTTGCGCGCGTTATGTTCTCCGAAGCGAGCAAGACGCGCCTGCGCCCCTCCTATTTCCCCTTTACCGAGCCCTCCGTCGAGGTGGATGTCTCCTGCCACGCCTGCGGCGGCAAGGGCTGTCCGCTGTGCAAGGGCACGGGTTGGATCGAGGTCCTCGGTGCGGGTATGGTCAACCGCCGCGTGCTCGAAAATTGCGGCATCGACCCCGATAAGTACACGGGATTTGCCTTCGGCATGGGCATCGAGCGCATCGCCATGCTCAAATACGGCATCAACAATATCAAGCTGCTCACCGAAAACGACGTGCGCTTTTTGGAGCAGTTCAGATAAATTCACGAATTTCTTTTTGAGCTGACGTCGTCGCGGAAAAAAGTGTGCACTTAAAGGAGAGAATTATGGTAGTACCTTTCAGCTGGTTAAAAGATTATGTGGAGATCGACGTCTCTGCCGAGGAGTTGCAGGAAAAACTCTTCTCCTGCGGGTTCGAGGTGGAGGAACTCGCCTATCTCGGCAAGGACGTGACGGGCGTTTTTACGGGGCGCATCACCAAGACGGAGAAGCACCCCGATGCAGACAGGCTCACCGTCTGCCAAGTGGACTGCGGCAGCCTCGGCACGCGGCAGATTTGCACGGCGGCGACCAACGTTTTTGAAGGCGCCATCGTGCCCTGCGCGCTCGACGGCGCGACCGTCCTGCACGAGGGCGGCATTCAGAAGATCAAGACGGGCAAGCTCCGCGGTATGGCGAGCGAGGGCATGTTCTGCTCGGGCGAGGAGCTCGGCATCAACAACGATTTTTACGAGGGCGCCGAAGTCAACGGCATTCTCATTCTCGATGAAGATACGCCCGTGGGCGTGGATATCCGCCCCATCGTCGGGATCGACGACTATCTCTTTGATATCGCCGTTACCGCCAACCGCCCCGATTGCCAAAGCGTGTTCGGGATCGCCCGCGAAGTCGCCGCCATCCTCAAAAAGCCCTTAAAACAGCCCGCGACCGACTATACGCCCGTTGAGACGGACGTCCGCATCCCCGTCACGGTGGAAGAGCCCGCGCTCTGCCCCCGCTATGTGGGGCACTATGTGGCGGATGTGAAGATCGGCGTCTCGCCCCGTTGGCTGCGCCGCCGCCTCGCGCTGTGCGGGCTGCGCTCCGTCTCCGACGTCGTGGATATCACCAACTATGTGTTGCTCGAGCTTGGGCAGCCCATGCACGCCTTCGACCGCAACTTCCTCGCAGGTGGGCAAATCGTCGTCCGCCGCGCCCGCGAAGGGGAGAAGATCGTCACGCTCGATGAAAAGGAGTTTTCGCTCACGCCCGAAAACTTACTCATCTGCGACGGCGAGAAGGGCGTCGCGCTCGCGGGCATCATGGGCGGGCTCAACAGCGAGATCAAGCCCGAGACGAAAGCCGTCTTCTTCGAGGCGGCGAAGTTTGCGCGGGACAATGTGCGCAAGACCTCGCGCGCCTTGGGGCAGCGCTCGGATTCCTCCGCCCGCTTCGAAAAGGGGGTGGACGCATACACCTGCGAATTTGCCATGAACAGGGCGCTCCACCTCGTGCAGGAGCTGGGCTGCGGCAAGCCGACCGCGTACCG
>CALVLO010000006.1 GCA_944338265.1 uncultured Clostridia bacterium | reverse complement strand
GGTGGGCCTTCACGGATTCGAACCGCGGACCAATCGGTTATGAGCCGACAGCTCTGACCGCTGAGCTAAAGGCCCGCGCCTTGAAGCCCGCAACCGCAATGCTTGAATATCATAGTATAATCGTAGGGAAAAGTCAAGTATTTTTGCGCGAAAAGAAAAATTTTTTGCCAACTTTTTTTCGCGCTTTTCCGTGCGCTTCTTTCAGGATGCGACAGGACCCGCCGCCCCGCATTTGTTATAATATTTTGCAGCGAAGGACGGCGGAGGCAGCAATGAAGACGCAGGCAAGCCGCAGGGGGGATACCCTCTGCATCTATCTTTCGGGCGAGATGGACGAGCACTCGGTATCGCTGGCACGCGCCGAGGCAGATGCGCTCATCGATGAACATGCAAGCTGCTCGCGCGCGGTGTTCAACCTCGCAGGCGTAAAGTTTATGGATTCCACGGGCATCGGCTTTCTCATCGGAAGGTACAAAAAACTCAAAAAGTACGGGATGGGAATGTATTTGGAGGCGCCCGATGCAGGGGCGGATAAGGTGCTCGCGCTCAGCGGCGTGTATGCGCTCATGCCGAAAATTTAGGGGTACGTTATGAATGAAATGCAGCTCAGATTTTTATCCCGTTCGGAGAACGAAGAGTTCGCGCGCAACGTCGTGGCGGCGTTCGCGCTCCCGCTCAACCCCACGCTCTCCGAGCTCTCCGATGTCAAGACCGCCGTCTCGGAGGCGGTCACCAACTGCATCGTGCACGCCTACCGCGGCGGCGATGGTTGGATCGAAGTAAAATGCACCGCCGAGGGGACGCGGCTACATATCGAGATATCCGACAGCGGAAGGGGGATCGACGACCTCGAAAAGGCGCTCACGCCCTTCTATACCACGCTGCCGGAGGAGGAGCGTTCGGGAATGGGGTTTACCATCATGCAGACGTTCATGTCGCAGTTTTCGGTACAGTCGGAGCGGGGCAAGGGGACAAGGGTCGCAATGAGCAAAGACTTCGGCACAAGGGGCAGCGATGCTCGGTGAGGAGGAGACGCTCGCCCTCATCCGCAAGGCAAAGGCGGGGGATAACGCCGCCAAGGAGCGCTTGCTCACGCACAACACCTCGCTCATCAAGAGCATTTTGCGGCGGTACCTCGGCAAGGGCGTGGAGTACGACGATCTCTTCCAGCTCGCCTGCATGGGCTTTTTGAAGGCGATCGCGGGCTTCGACGAAGCGTTCGGCGTGCGCTTTTCCACCTATGCCGTGCCCATGATCGCAGGCGAGATCAAGCGTTTTTTGCGGGACGACGGGAGCGTGAAGGTCTCGCGCGTGCTCAAAAAGGCGGCGCGCGATCTCAACGGCTATATCCAGACGTACATGGCGGAGCACGGCGAGCAGCCCACCGTCAAAGAGCTCGCCGCGGCGTTCGGGATGGAGGAGGGCGAGGTGGTGTTCGCGCTCGGCTCGGCGCGCATGCCCGTCTCGCTGGATGAGCGGAGCGATTTTCAAGACGAAACTTCCGTGCCGCTTGCCGAGCGCCTGCCTGCCAAAGACGATCAGGATGCGATGATCGAACACATGATCTTAAAGGCGGCGATCGAAAAACTTCCCGAACGCGAAAAGAAGATCGTGTTTTTGCGCTACTTCCGCGATATGACGCAGAGCGAGGTCGCGCGGCGCATCGGCGTCTCGCAGGTGCAGATCTCCCGCCTCGAAAGCAAGATCATGGGAAAATTCAAGGAGGAGCTCCTCTGATCGGCAGCGCGCCGCGGCATACGCCGCGGCGCTTTTGACCTGCCCCTCGGCTTGTTTTCAAATCGCATCGTTTCGAAAGTTATCGAAATAATAGAGAGCCGCATCTCGGCAAAAATGCGCCGTTTTTCACGCAAAAAGCGCAGATTTTGCCGATTTTTTATCATTTCTATTTTGTATTTCGACAAATATCAAATTAAAAAGGTGTCCCGTTTTTTCGTCGGTTTGTGTTTGCCGCGGCAAAAGGGGCGCTGCGGTGCGTCCTGCGGCGTTTTCCCGCGCCGTCCCCCGCGCAAAGGCGTTCATGCAAAAGCGCCGCACTTATGCGCCGCATATACGGTTTTATGCGCCAAGGTGCGTTTTACCCCCGCATTTTATTGACTTTTTATGCAATGCGATGATATAATATGGATAAGAAAATCATCGGGAGAGGAACATGACCTTCCGCAAACTTCCCACGGGCATGCAGGATATCCTGCCCCCCGAGTGCAGGATCCTCAATCAGATCAAAGAGCGGCTCGCATTTCTCTTCGAGCACAGCGGGTACGAGCCCGTGCTCTCCGCCGCGGTCGACTATTACGATACCTATTCGCAGATCGAGAGCGCGCTCCCCGAAGAGCGCATGTTCAAATTTACGGACGGCGACGGCAAGCTCTTGGTGCTCCGTCCCGATGCAACGCTCTCCATCTCCCGCATCGCGGCGACCAAGCTCGGACGGGAGCAGGCGCGCCTCTACTATTTTGCCGATAAGTGGGATGCGCAGAATGCGGGCGGGCTGAAGAGCCGCGAGATCTTTCAGGCGGGCGTGGAGCGCCTCGGCGAGTGCGGCGCCTTTTCGGATGCGCAGACCATCGCCTTTGCCGTTGACTGCGCGCGCGCCGTCGGCATCTGCGATCTCATCGTGGAGGTGGGGCACGTCGGCTACTTCAAGGGCATTTTGCACGACAGCGGGCTGACCGCCGCACAGGCGGAGGAGGTGCGCCGCCACATCAACGCCAAAGACGGGCTCAATGCCGAGCGCGTGCTCTCTTCGGCGGGAGCGGGGCGTTCCACGCTCGATGCGGTGCGTGCGCTGCCCGCGCTGTTCGGCGGCAGGGAGGTGTTCGACCGCGCCGAAGCGCTTACTGAGAGCAAAGAGGCACGCGCCGCCATCGCCCACCTTCGGGAAGTGGAGCGCATCCTCACCGATATGGGCTACGAAAAGAGCGTCTGTTTCGATCTCGGCACGGTAAAGCGCCTCTCCTACTATTCGGGCGTCGTCTTCTCGGGCTTCGTGCGCGAGCTCGGCGTGCCCGTGCTCTCGGGCGGGCGGTACGATACGCTTGCCGATGGCTTCGGCAAACACATCCCCGCCGTGGGGTTCGCGATGGGGCTCAAGCGGGTGCTCGTCGCGCTCGAGCGGCAGGGCAACCTCCCTTCCGCGCCCGTGCTCGATGCCGCCGTCGGCTGCGAGCGGGGAGCGGAGCGCGAGGCGTATGCGCTTTCGGCAAAGCTCGCCGCAGAGGGTATGCGCGCCGTGCTCGCGGCAGAGTACGGCAGGGATGCGCTTGCCGCCATCGCCGCAAAGCAACACTACTTCGTCACCAAGAAGGGGGTGCAAAAAACATGATCACGTTTGCGCTGCCCAAGGGCAGGCTCGCCGAAAAGAGCGCCGAACTTTTGCAAAAGTGCGGTGTGGATACGGCGGTGCTCGCCGAAGATACCCGCAAGCTCGTGTTGGAGAGCGGCGGCGGGCAATACCGCTTCTTCCTCGTAAAGCCCGCAGACGTCCCCGTGTATGTGGAGGCGGGCGTCGCCGATCTCGGCATCGCGGGCAAGGATACGCTCATCGAGGAGGGGCGCGAACTCTACGAGGTGCTCGATCTGAAAATGGGCGCATGCAGCCTTTGCATCGCGGGCTATCCCGCGCGCAAGGATGTGCTCACCAACGCGCATCTCCGCGTGGCGACCAAATATGTGAACACCGCAAAACAGGTGTTTGCGGAACGGGGGGAGGAGATCGAGATCATCCCGCTGCACGGCTCCATCGAGCTCGCGCCCGTCACGGGGCTTGCGGATGTCATTTTAGACGTAGTGCAAACGGGCTCCACCCTCAAAGCGAACGGGCTCGTCGTGCTCGAAGAGGTGTTTACGGGCATCACGGCGCGCCTCGTCGCCAACAAGGTCAGCTTCAAAACCAAAGCTGCCGAGATCCTGCCCCTCATCGCGGGGCTCAGGGAGGTGCTTGTATGAAGATCTATTCGCGGGAGACGTGCCGCGGGCTCGTGGCGCGCACCTTCGAGGCGCGCGGGAAGGAGCTTTCCGCCGTCAAAGAGATCGTCTCCGCCGTGCGCGACGGGGGGGATGCGGCGGTGTTCGCCTATGAGCAAAAGCTGGATGCCACCACCCTCACCAAGGAAAATTTCCGCGTCGGCGAGGCGGAGTTCGAGGCTGCCTGTGCCGCCGTCGGCAAAGATTGGCTCGCGAGTTTGGAGAAGGCGATTGGCAACATCTATGCCTACCATGTCCGCGGCGGGCGCAGAGATACCGTGTGCGAGCATGGCGGCAGGACGACGGGCTACGTCGTGCGCCCCGTCGAACGGGCGGGCATCTATGTGCCGGGCGGCACCGCGCCGCTCTCTTCCTCCGTGCTGATGGGCGTCCTCCCCGCCAAGGCGGCGGGCGTGGAGCGCATCGTCGTCGTCACCCCCGCAAAGGGCGGGGTCATCTCGCCCTATACGCTTGCGGCGTGCAGGGCGTGCGGTGTGACGGAGGTATACAAGTGCGGCGGCGCGCAGGCGGTCGCGGCGCTCGCATACGGCACCGAGAGCGTGCCCAAGGTGGATGTGATCGCAGGTCCCGGCAATATCTACGTCACCCTCGCCAAGAAGGAAGTGTACGGGCAGGTGGGCATCGATATGCTCGCGGGCCCGAGCGAGATCCTCATCGTGGCGGATGAGAGCGCCTGCCCCGCCTATGTGGCGGCGGACGTTTTATCGCAGGCGGAGCACGATGCGCTCGCCCGCGCCATCGTCGTGACCACCTCCTCGCAGCTTGCAGAGCGCGTCGCCGCCGAGGTAGAGGCGCAGCTGAAGGCGCTCCCGCGCGAGAACATCGCCCGCGCCTCCGTCGAGGGGGGCGGCGGCATCATCGTCGTGGATACGCTCGATGCGGCATGCGCGCTCGCCAACGAGATCGCGCCCGAGCACCTCGAACTGTATGTCAAAGATCCCGCCGCGCTCCTGCCCAAGATCAGGAATGCGGGCGCGGTGTTCATGGGCGGCTACACGCCCGAACCCGTCGGCGACTATTTTGCGGGGCCCGATCATATCCTGCCCACTTCGGGCAGCGCCCGCTTTTTCCAAGTACTCAACGAAGATGTTTTCACGCGCAAGATGAGCGTCATTTCCTATACAAAGGAGGCGCTCTTTGCAGACGGGGCGGATATCATCCGCCTTGCGGAGAGCGAAGGGCTGCACGCGCACGCAAACGCCGTGGCGCTGCGGCTCGCCAAGGAGGGCAAGGCATGAGAAGGGCAAACCTCACGCGCAACACAAAGGAGACGCAGATCGCGCTCTCGCTCTGTCTGGACGGGGCGGGCAGCGCGCAGGTAGCAACGGGCGTCGGATTTTTCGATCACATGCTCACCCTGCTCGCCGTGCACGGCAGGCTGGATCTGTCGCTCACCTGCAAGGGCGATCTCGAAGTAGACGCCCATCATACGGTGGAAGATGTCGGCATCGCGCTCGGCAGCTGCGTGCGCGAGGCGCTCGGCGAGAAGCGCGGCATCGCCCGCTTTGCCGATCATATCGTGCCGATGGATGACGTCGCTGCGCAGGTCGCCGTCGATTTTTCGGGCAGGTCCGCGCTCATCTTCGAGGAGATGCTCACGGGGAAGGTGGGCAGCTTCGATATGGAGCTCGTGGAAGAATTTCTGCGCGCCTTCACCGCACACGCGGGCTGCAACCTCTATGTCAGGCTGCTGCATGCGGGCAACCGCCATCACGAGGCGGAGGCGATCTTCAAGGCGCTCGCCCTGTGCCTCCGCGACGCGGTGAAGATCGTCTCGGATGCCGTCCCTTCCTCCAAGGGGATGCTCGAATGATCGGCATTCTCGATTACGGCATGGGCAACCTCCGCTCGGTGCTCAAAGCCATCGAGTATCTGGGCGGCGCGGGCGTTGTAACGGCAGAGGCGGCGCAGCTGAACGGGTGCGAAAAGCTCATCCTCCCGGGCGTGGGGAGCTTCGGCGCGGGCATGCGCAATTTGCGTGCGCGCGGGCTGGACGGCTATATCAAGCGCCGTGCGGCGGCGGGCACGCCCGTGCTCGGCATCTGCCTCGGCATGCAGTTTCTGCTCGAAGAGAGCGAGGAAGAGGGCGTCTTTGCGGGGCTCGGGCTCGTCAAGGGGCGCGTCGTTCCCTTCACGCAGGGCAAGATCCCGCACATGGGCTGGAACGGCGTAGATAATATGCGCGGGCAGCTCTTTGCGGGCATCCCCGCGGGCACGCGCTTCTATTTTGTACACAGTTATTTTGCAGATACGGCGGAAGAATTTACGCTCGGCACCACGGAGTATTACCGCACGTTTGCCTCCGCCGTGGGGAAGGATAACGTCTTCGGCGTGCAGTTCCACCCCGAAAAGAGCGGGGAGGCGGGCTTGCAGCTCCTGCGCAATTTTATGAGGTCATGATGAAACTCTATCCTGCGATCGATGTTCTCGGCGGGCGCGCGGTGCGCCTTTTGTACGGAAAGCGCGATCAGGTCACCGATTACGGCGACCCCGTCGATTGCGCCAAGCGCTGGGCGGATGAGGGCGCCGAGATCTTGCACGTCGTCGATCTCTCGGGCGCGTTCGGCGAGGAGGGCGGCTTCGAAAAGGTGCTCGAACGCATCGCCAAAGTAGGGCTTCCCGTGCAGTCGGGCGGGGGGCTCCGCTCGATGGCAGAGATCGCCCGCCGCTTCCGCGCGGGGGCAGACCGCGTCGTCCTCGGCACCGTGTGCGCCGAGCATCCCGAAGTGCTGTACGCGGCGGCGGAGAAGTACGGCGGCAAGATCGTCGCGGGCATCGATGCCAAAGAGGGGCGCCTTGCCGTGCGCGGCTGGACGCAGCTCGCCGATAAGGATGCCTTCGAGTTCGGCTGCGAAGCCAAGGCGCTCGGCATCCAAGATGCGGTGTTTACCGATATCGGCAGGGACGGCGCGCTCACGGGCGTCAACGTTCAGGAGACGGTGCGCATGGGCGAAACGGGGCTGAACATCATCGCCTCGGGCGGGGTGCGCGGCATCGAGGATGTCCGCGCGCTCAGGGCGCAGGGCGTGTACGGGGTCATCCTCGGCAGGGCGCTGTATGCGGGCACGCTCTCGCTCAAAGAGGCGCGCGAGGTGGCAAGGTGATCGCAAAAAGGCTGATACCATGTCTGGACTTAAAGGACGGGCGCGTCGTCAAAGGGGTGAATTTTTTATCCCTCGTGGATGCGGGCGATCCCGTCGAAACGGCAAAGCTCTACAACGCCTTCGGCGCGGACGAGATCGTCTTTCTCGATATCACCGCGAGCTACCGCGGCGAGAGCCCCATGTGGGATGTCATCTCACGGGCGAGCGAGCAGGTCTTTCTCCCGCTCACCGTCGGGGGCGGGATGCGCACCGTCGCGGATTTCCGCCGCATGCTCGCCTGCGGGGCAGATAAGATCGCCGTCAATTCCGCCGCCATCCGCTCGCCCGAGCTCATCACCGAGGCAGCCATGCAGTTCGGTCGGCAGTGCGTCGTGCTCGCCGTCGATGCCAAGCGCGGCGAAGGCGGTCGGTACGAGGTCTATCTCAACGGCGGCAGGGTGAACACGGGGCTGGATGCGCTCGAATGGATCGCAGAGGGCGTCAGGCGCGGCGCGGGCGAAGTGCTGCTCACGAGCATGGACCGCGACGGCACCAAGGCGGGGTACGATCTCGAACTCACCCGCCTTGCGGCAGAGGCAGTAAACGTGCCCGTGATCGCCTCGGGCGGGGCGGGCAGCATGCAGGATTTTTACGATGTGCTCACCGCCGGCAAGGCGGATGCGGCGCTCGCGGCATCCCTCTTCCACTTCGGGATCATCGGCATGCGCGAACTCAAAGGATATCTCGCGGAGCGGGGCGTTCCCGTCCGCATGGAGGAAAATTATGGAAAACGTGAAGTTTGATCAAAACGGGCTCATCTGCGCCATCGCGCAGGATTACGAGACGGGCGAAGTGCTCATGCAGGCGTACATGAACGCCGAGGCGCTCGAAAAGACGCTGCAAACGGGCTACGCGCACTATTACAGCCGCTCCCGCCAAAAACTCTGGAAGAAAGGGGAGACGAGCGGGCACGTCCAAAAGGTCGTCTCCGCCTCCTTCGATTGCGACCGCGATTGCCTCCTGCTCGGGATCGAGCAGACGGGCGCCGCCTGCCACACGGGCGCGCGCAGCTGCTTCCACGATCCCGCCGTCGAGAGCGAGCGGGGCGGGCTCACCTTCCTCGGCGAGCTCGTGCGCGTCGTCAAAGACCGCAAAAACAACCCCGTAGAGGGCTCGTACACCGCCTATCTCTTCGGGCGCGGCGTCGATAAGATCGCCAAGAAGATGGGCGAAGAGGCGGTGGAAGTCGTCATCGCCTCCAAGAATGAAGATAAAGAGGACCTCACCCGCGAGATCGCAGACCTTGCCTACCATCTGCTCGTGCTCATGGAGCAAAAGGGTGTCTCGCTCGCCGATGTGTGCACCGAGCTCAAACGCAGGCACAAATAAAGCACACCCGCGGCTTGTCCGGCGCCCCGTGCGCAGGCAGCCGCAAACGCAAGGAGTATTTTTCATATGCCAAAAGAAACACCGGGGACGCTGCTTTCCTTCCGTCCCGCCATCAAAGTCATCGATGCCACCCTTCGCGACGGCGGGCTCGTCAACGATTTCCGCTTCTCGGACGATTTCGTCCGCGCCCTCTTTGCGGCAAACGCCGCGGCGGGCGTCGACTATATGGAGCTCGGCTATAAAGCCGACCGCGACCTGTTCGATCCCGCCAAATTCGGCGCGTGGAAGTTCTGCCGCGAGCAAGATCTTGCGCGCGTGCTCGGGGAGAACAAGACGGCGATGAAGCTCGCCTGCATGGCGGATGTGGGGCGGTGCAATTTCCGCCGCGATATCTGCAAAAAGTCAGATTCCATCCTCAATATGTACCGCGTCGCCACCTATATCAACACCATCCCCGCCGCCATCGAGATGCTCGAATACTGCGATAAGCTCGGGTATGAGACGACGGTCAACGTCATGGCGATCTCCAAGGAGACGGAAAAGGAGATCTCGCTCGCGCTCGAAATGCTCGGCAAGAGCCCCGCAAAAGCCATCTATATCGTCGATAGCTACGGCGCGCTCTATCCCGAGGAAATGCGCATCCTCGCCGCAAAGTACCTCGAAGCAGGCGATAAGTACGGCAAGGAGATCGGCATCCACGCCCACAACAACCAGAACCTCGCCTTTGCCAACACCATCGAGTGCGTGGCGGCGGGCGTCAACTACCTCGATGCGACCGTCAACGGCATGGGGCGCGGCGCGGGCAACTGCGCGCTCGAACTCCTGCTCGGATTTCTCAAAAATCCCAAGTACAAGCTCCTCCATATCCTCAAATTCCTCGAAGAGGGGCACATGCAAAAGCTGCGCGCCGAGGGCGCCGTGTGGGGGTACGATCTTGCCTATCTTTTAACGGGCGTCTTCAACCGCCATCCCTCCAGCGCCATCCGCTATATCAAAGAGGGGCGGGGGGATATCACCGCATTTTGGCAGGAATTGCTCGATCAGGAGTGAGTTTTTTTGCTGTCGGAAATGTGATTTTTGTGTGAAAGGCAGAAAAAACGCCTTTGCGATTTGTTGACATTTGCAAAACGAAATGATACTATAAAAGAGAACGTTGAAATTGCGCGCGATTTTGGCGTTCTTTTTGTCATCGCTGCATCGGCGATCCGCCCGCGCGGGCGCGGCGGAACGGCAGGTGGCACACGCGCGCTTTCGGAAGTGAGGAGGTCTAATTTTTTGTTAAAAACACTTTCTAAATGTATTCGGGAATACAAGCTTGCTTCGATTTTGTCGCCCGTTTTCGTCACCATCGAAGTCGTTCTCGAATGCCTCATCCCGTTCGTTATCACATGGATGCTCGGCGCCATCGACGAAGGTTCGGAAGGGCTCGGGCACGTCTGGATGTATGGCGGCATCCTGTTGGCAATGGCAGTCGTCTCGCTCGCAACGGGCGCTTTGGCGGGCGCGTTCTGCTCGCGCGCTTCCGCGGGCTTTGCAAAGAACGTCCGCAAGGATATGTTTTACAATATCCAGACGTTCTCGTTTGAGAATATCGATAAGTACTCCACGCCCTCCCTCGTCACCCGCATGACGACGGACGTGTGGAACGTGCAGATGGCGTACATGATGATCGTCCGCATCGCCGTAAGGTGCCCCGTCATGATCATCTTCGCCGCGGTGATGGCGTTCGTCATGGGCGGCAACCTTGCATGGATCTTCATCGCCGCCATCCCCGTGCTCGTCATCGCGCTTTTGGCGATCATGATGAAGGCGCTCCCGCTCTTTAAGCGCCTCTTCCCCAAGTACGACGATATGAACGAGTCGGTGCAGGAAAACATCAACAGCATCCGCGTCGTCAAGTCGTATGTGCGTGAAGAGCACGAGAAGGAGAAGTTCGGCAAGACGTCTGCGGGGCTCTGCAAGGAGTTCACGCGCGCCGAGCGGCTTTTGGCGTGGAACAACCCCATCATGCAGTTCTGCTTCTACGGCGTGCTCAGCGCGGTGCTCTTCATCGGCTCCTATTTCATCCTGCAATCGGCGGGCACGGCAAACCCCATCCATACGGAGGAAGTCTCGCAGCTCATCGTGTACGGCATGCAGATCCTCTCCTCGCTCATGATGTTCTCCATGGTCTTCGCCATGATCGTCATGTCGATGGAGTCGGCGCGCCGTATCTGCGAGATCTTAAACGAAAAGAGCACGCTCCACAACCCCGAGCATCCCGTCTACGAAGTGACGGATGGCTCCATCGACTTCAAAGACGTCTCCTTCAAGTACGCCTCCAACGCCGAGCGCAACGTGCTCGAACATATCGACCTGCACATAAAATCGGGCGAGACCATCGGCATCATCGGCGGCACGGGCTCTTCCAAGACGTCGCTCGTCAACCTCATCTCCCGCCTTTACGACGTAACGGAAGGGGAGGTGCGCGTGGGCGGGAGAAACGTCAAGGAGTACGATCTCGAAGTGCTGCGCAATCAGGTCGCCGTCGTGCTGCAAAAGAACGTCCTCTTCTCGGGCACCATCAAAGAAAATTTGCGTTGGGGCAACAAGGAGGCAACGGACGAAGAGCTCATCGAAGCGTGCAAGCTCGCGCAGGCGGACGACTTCATCCAAAGCTTCCCGGAAAAGTACGATACCTATATCGAACAGGGCGGCACCAATGTCTCGGGCGGGCAGAAGCAGCGCCTCTGCATCGCGCGCGCCCTCTTAAAGAACCCCAAGGTGCTCATTCTCGATGACTCCACGAGCGCCGTCGATACGCACACCGATGCGCTCATCCGCAAGGGCTTCCGCGAATATATCCCTTCCACCACCAAGATCATCATCGCACAGCGCATCTCTTCGGTGGAGGATGCCGACCGCATCATCGTGCTGGATGGCGGCAAGATCAACGGCATCGGCACGCACGAAGAGCTCTTAAAGAGCAACGCCATCTACTCGGAAGTGTACTATTCGCAGATCAAAGGCAGCGACGATAAGGAGGCAGATGCCGCCAACGCCGCCGCGTTCAAAGAGAGCCTCGCCGCCACGCTCGCGGCGAACGAAGAGGCAAAAGGGGGTGACAAGGCATGAAGAAGAACACGCTGCAAAAGCGCCCGCCCCTGCAAAAGGGCATCGTCAAGCGCCTTGTAAAGTCTCTCTTCCATTACTATCCGCGCATGCTTCCCATTGCGCTCGCGTGCATCCTGATCAACGCCGTCATCTCCTCGCTGCCCGCCTTCATCATGCTCCCGCTCTTCGATCTGTTGGAGCAGGCGGTAGCTGCGGGCGAAACGTGGGCAGATGTCTCCGGCGAAGTCGTCCGCCTCATGCTCACGCTCATCGGCATGTATGCCGTCTCGCTCGTTGCGGGCGCGGTATATACCCAGCTCATGGCGATCATCACGCAGGGCTATCTGCGCGATATGCGCGAGCAGATGTTCAACGAGATGCAAGATCTCCCCATCCGCTACTTCGATACGCACAACCACGGCGATATCATGAGCTATTACACCAACGATATCGATACGCTCCGCCAGATGATCGCGCAGAGTATCCCGCAGCTCATGATCTCGGGCATCATGTGCATCACGCTCATCTGCTTCATGCTCTATTCGAGCCTCTACCTCATGCTCATCGTCCTCGTCGGGCTTGCGGCGATCTTCCTCGTCACCAAGCTGGTGGGCGGCGGCTCGAGCAAATACTTCCTCGCCACGCAGCGCGCCGTGGCGCGGACGGAGGGCTTCGTCGAAGAGATGATGCAGGGGCAGAAGGTCATCAAGGTGTTCTGCCACGAAGAGGAGGCAAAGGCGGGGTTCGATGTCGTCAACGGCACCCACTTCGAAATGTCGGATAAAGCCAACCGCTATGCCAACATGCTCATGCCCATCATCGCCAATATCGGCAACGTCATGTACGTCGTCGTCGCGCTCGTGGGCGCGGTGCTCGCCGTCAACGCGGTCTCCAATCTCAGCATCGGCGGCGCCCTCGGCGCGGCAAATCTGCTCACCTTCGGTCCCGCGCTCATCGTCTCCTTCTTGCAGACGACGCGCCAATTCTCCAACAATATCGGGCAGGTCTCCAACCAGGTCAACTCCGTCGTCATGGGTCTTGCGGGCGCGCAGCGCATCATCGGGCTCATCGATGAAAAGCCCGAAGCCGACGAAGGCTACGTCACTCTCGTCAACGCCAATATCGCGGCGGACGGCACCATCACGGAGAGCGCCGAGCGCACGGGCATGTGGGCGTGGAAGCACCCGCACGCGGCGGATGGCTCCGTCACCTATACCAAGCTCGAGGGCGATGTGCGCCTCTTCAACGTCGATTTCGGCTATGTGCCCGAAAAGATCGTGCTGCACGATATCAGCCTGTACGCCCGTCCCGGGCAGAAGGTCGCGTTCGTCGGCGCGACGGGCGCAGGCAAGACGACCATCACCAACCTTCTGACCCGCTTCTACGACATTGCGGACGGCAAGATCCGTTACGACGGCATCAATATCAACAAGATCAGAAAGGCAGATCTTCGGCGCTCCTTGGGCATGGTCTTGCAGGATACCAACCTCTTTACCGATACGGTGATGGGCAATATCCGCTACGGCAAGCTGGATGCGACGGACGAAGAGTGCATCGCGGCGGCAAAGCTCGTGGGCGCGGACGACTTCATCACCCGCCTTCCCGAGGGCTACAACACGATGCTCTATCAGAACGGCGCCAACCTCTCGCAGGGGCAGCGCCAGCTGCTCTCCATCGCCCGCGCGGCAGTTGCCGATCCGCCCGTCATGATCTTGGACGAGGCAACGAGCTCCATCGATACCCGCACCGAAGCCATCGTGCAGTACGGCATGGATAAGCTCATGGAGGGCAGAACGGTCTTCGTCATCGCGCACCGCCTCTCCACCGTCAAGAACTCCGATGTCATCATGGTCTTGGAGCACGGGCGCATCATCGAGCGCGGCACGCACGATCAGCTCATCGATCAGAAGGGCAAGTACTATCAGCTCTACACGGGCGCGTTCGAACTCGAATAAACAGTATCCTATAAAGCGGTGTGCGCCTTGGGCGCCGCCGCTTTTGTCATATTCTGCCCGCCGCCGTCATAGAGTAGCGTAGAGCAATTTGGCGGAGGATCACCATGAAAACTTTCGGCGTATACGAAGATATTGCGCAGCGGACGGGCGGCGAGATCTATATCGGCGTCGTGGGTCCCGTGCGCACGGGCAAATCCACATTTATCAAGCGCTTCATGCAGGAGCTCGTCCTGCCGCAGGTCACGGGCGCAAAGCGTAAGCGCTATGTCGATGAACTCCCGCAGTCGGCGGGCGGGCGCACCGTCATGACGACGGAGCCCAAATTCGTGCCCGAAGAGGGGGCGGAGATCAAGGCAAAGGATGCCGTCGCCCGCGTGCGCCTCGTCGATTGCGTCGGCTTCCCCGTGGATGGTGCGGGCGGGTTTGAAGAAAACGGCGCGCCCCGCCTCGTCAAAACGCCGTGGGGCGATGCCCCCGTACCCTTTGCGGAGGCGGCAGAGGAGGGGACGCGCCGCGTCATCCGCGACCATGCGACCATCGGCATTCTCATGACGACGGACGGCTCCGTCACGGAGATCCCGCGCATCGCATACGAGCCCGCCGAGGAGCGCGCCGCAGAGGAACTCAAAGAGATCGGCAAGCCCTACGTCATCGTCCTCAATTGCCGCGCCCCGCGGGAGGCGGAGGAACTCCGCGCCGCGCTCGAAGAAAAGTACGGCGCGCCCGTGCTCGCCCTCAACGCAGAGGAGGCGGATGCCGCCGCCCTCTCCGTGGTGCTCGAGCGGGTGCTCTACGAGTTCCCCGTCACTTCGATCGATGTCGACCTGCCCGATTGGATGCGCGTCCTCGAGGCAGACAGCCCGCTCATTTCCGAGGTGCTCGGCGGCATCCGTGCCGTCGCGCCCAAGATCTGCAAGATGAGCGATTGCGCGCTTTTGGATACGCTCTATCCCGCGAGCAGCCGCCTGCTGCCGCCCGTCTCTACGGAGCTCAACGCCGCCACGGGCGAGGTGCGCTGCCGCGTCGCTGCAAAGGAGGGCGCCTTTTACGAGGTGCTCGGCGAGCAGTGCGGAGAACCTATCGCGAACGATCTCGCCCTCATGCAGTATTGCTCCCGCCTCGCGCACGCCAAAAAGCTGTACGAGCGGGTTGGGCAGGCGTTTGAGGATGCGCGCGAATACGGCTACGGCATCGTCCCGCCCGAGTCCGACGAGATGAGCCTCGCCGAGCCCACGCTCGTCAAAAAGAGCGGGCGGGTAGGGCTTCGCGCCGATGCGCCGAGCTACCATATCATCCGCGTAGACGTGTGCGGGGAGGTGCATCCCGCGCTCGGCAACGAGGAGCAGAGCTCCGCCTTCGTCAAACAGCTCTCCGAACGCATGGAGACGGAGCCCGAGCGCGCGTGGGATACCAACATGTTCGGGCGGACGCTCAAAGAGATGCTCGGCGAAGAGCTCTCCGTCAAAAACCGCGCGATGGGCGAGGGCGTGCAAAAAAAGATGCGCCGCACCGTCACGCGCATCGTCAACGAGGGGAAGGGCGGCGTCATCTGTATTCTTTTGTAAATAATGTGAATGAATGTGCCCCGTCGGCAGGCGGGGCGCACTTTTTTTATGCTTTTTTCCCTTGTCGGAAAACTTTTTTTTTAGAAATTTGCGGTGCGGGGGTTGAAATAAATACGGGTTACATGGTATAATAGTGGCATCATTTTAAGAAAAGGAGGGGTAAGCGATATCATGTGGAATACATTGCTTGCTCTTACAACGGCGAAGATCGCCCTCATTGCGGCATGCGCAGCCATCGGCTTGGCGCTCATCATCGCAGGTGTGATCGGTCTCATTCGCCAGAAGAGAAAACAGGGCGCCGCCACCGAGGCGCAGCCCGCAGAAGAACCAACCAAAGCCGAACCTGAACAACCCGCCGCGGAAGAACCCGCCGCGGAAGAGCCCGCCCAAGAGGTCAAAGAGCAGCCTCAGGAGCAGCCTGCTGCGGCGCCTTCCAAGCCGCAGGAGGCGCGCACGGCAGAGAAGACGCGCGTCGTCTACACCGATGAAGACGGCTGGTATATCCAAACCCGTTACGATAAGAGCTTCGAGGCAAAGCTCATCCAGGGCGGCGCAAAGCTCAAATCCTACTACACCGAGCTCAAAAACGAGCTGCTCTCCTATCAGAAGGTGACGGCGCGCCGAAGCTGGCATCACGAGGCTTTCCGTCGCGGCAGGGGCACGGTCGCCAAGCTCGCCATCCGCGGCAAGACGCTGCGCCTGTACCTTGCGCTCGATCCCGCGCCCTACGAAGAGAGCAAATACCTCGTGGAGGATGCCTCCTCCGTCGCAAAATTTGCCAAGACGCCGCTTCTGTACCGCATCAAGAACGACCGCCGCTGCCGCTACGCCAAAGATCTGATCGCCGCGGCAATGGCTGCCGTCGAAACGGAGCAGGGCGAGGTGGGGAGCGAGCCGTATGGCGATCTTCCCTACGAAGATACGCAAACCCTCCTCGAGCGCGGGCTCGTGCGCATCATCGAAGTGCGCCGCCGCGCGGAGCACGCGGGCATGGTCGTGCTTCCCGTCGAAGAGGAATACGAAGAGGACGAAGAGCCCGCCGAGGAGATCTCCGAAGAGGAACTCGCCGAGGAAGAGTCCATCGAGGAGCCTATCGAAGAAGAGCCCGTCGAAGAGGAACCCGCGCCTGCGCCGCATCCCGTCACCGTCGAGGAAGTGCGCGAAGAGCACCGCGTAAGCGTCGCCGCGGCAGAGACGCTGATGGCTGACGAAGAGGCGGAACTGCTCGTCGAGCTGTCTGAGCGGGAGAGCGACAAGCGGCGGCAGACCATCGTCAATATCGATACGCTCAGCGAGTACTTCTCGGATGGCGAGCGCGCCGATTTAGAGGCAATGAAGGCGCGCATTCCCTTCCTCGATAAGCGTGCGACATACGTTAAAGTGCTCGCCCGCGGCATCCTCACCAAGACGCTCGAGGTGGAAGCAGACGACTTCTCGCTCGATGCCGTCAAGATGATCGTCCTGCTCGGCGGAAAGGTCTACCGGACAAAGCGTTAAAATTCCCCCCTGCCCGTGCGGCAGGGGAATTTTTTGCCCAAAATGGGGGCGTTTCATCGAAAATTTTCCAAAGAATTTTGCGTTTCCCTATTGAATTTTACGCCGATTTATCTTATAATAAAGGCGTACAGCGTACAAACAACTTGTATTGGGGGTTTTTATGGCAAACGCACAAGCGTATATCGAGAGCGGGCGCACGGCGCTCGGGATCGAGTTCGGCTCCACGCGCATCAAGGCGGTCCTCGTCGACGAGGAAAACACGCCCATCGCCTCGGGCAGCCACGAGTGGGAGAACCAACATGTGAACGGCATCTGGACGTATTCGCTCGAAGCGATCCGCACGGGCTTGCAGGATTGCTATGCGAAGATGGCGCAGGATGTCAAGGAAAAATACGGCGTCACGCTCACCACCGTCGGCGCCATGGGCTTCTCCGCCATGATGCACGGCTATATGGTGTTCGATAAGCAGGGCGAGCTCCTCGTTCCCTTCCGCACATGGCGCAACAACACCGCGGCGGCTGCGGGCGAAAAGCTCACAGAGCTCTTCAACTACCACATTCCCGCCCGCTGGTCGGTCGCCCATCTCTATCAGGCGATCTTGAACGGGGAGGAGCACGTCAAAAACATCGCCTTTCAGACGACGCTCGAAGGCTACGTCCATTGGAAGCTGACGGGCAGAAAGGTGCTCGGCATCGGCGAAGCTTCGGGCATGTTCCCCGTCGATCCGAAGACGAAGCAGTACGATAAGGGCATGCTCAAAAAGTTCAACGCCCTCGTCAAGGGGAAGGTGCCCTTCCAAATGGAGGAGATCCTCCCCAAGATCTTGCTCGCGGGCGAGAACGCGGGAACGCTCACGGAAGAGGGCGCGCGCTTCCTCGATCCCACGGGCAACTTAAAGGCGGGCATCCCGCTCTGCCCGCCCGAAGGCGACGCGGGCACGGGCATGGTCGCCACCAACGCCATCCGCCCGCGCACGGGCAACGTCTCGGCGGGCACCTCCGTCTTCGCCATGATCGTGCTCGAAAAGGCGCTCTCCAAGCCCTATCCCGAGATCGATCTCGTCACCACGCCCGTGGGCGACCTCGTCGGCATGGTGCACTGCAACAACTGCACGTCGGATATCAACGGTTGGGTCAATCTCTTCGGCGAATTTGCCGCGCTCGCAGGGGTGGAGATCCCCAAGTGGAAGCTCTACGATATGCTCTACTTCGAATCGGAGAAGGGCGAAAAAGACTGCGGCGGGCTGCTTTCCTACAACTACGTCTCCAACGAGCACGTCACCAAGGTCGAAAAAGGGCGTCCGCTCTTCGTCCGCACTGCGGAGGGCAAGTTCAACCTCGCCAACTTCATGCGCACCCACCTCTATTCCGCGTTCGGCGCGCTCAAAGTCGGTTGCGATATCATGCTCAAAGAGGAAGGCGTGGGGCTCGACCGCATCACGGGGCACGGCGGGCTCTTCAAAACGGAGCGCGTGGGGCAGAGCTACCTCGCCGCGGCGATCAACGCGCCCGTCACCGTCATGAAGACGGCGGGCGAGGGCGGCGCATGGGGTATGGCGATCCTCGCAAACTATCTCGTCACCAAAAAGAAGGGCGAGCCGCTCGATGAGTATCTCGATGCGCGCGTCTTCGCGGGGCAGGAGGGCGTCACGCTCGCACCCGATCCCAAAGACGTCGAAGGCTTCGAGGCATTCGGCAAGCGCTACGAGCAGGGGCTCCCCATCGTCCGCGAGGCGACCAGATCGCTCACCTATTAACAGTTTAGGTAAAAGTA
>CALVLO010000005.1 GCA_944338265.1 uncultured Clostridia bacterium | reverse complement strand
AGCCGCGCAGGACCTTTCTCAGAAAGGGAGGCAAGGGAAACTTTGCTGCCGCACAGTCTTTTTGCCTCCCCTTGTTGTTCAAGGGGAGGGTAGGGAGGGGATAAGTTTTTACCACTCCCACCGCCCCTGCGGGGCACCTCCCTCAAAGAGGGAGGCAAGGGAAGAGGGCGGCGGGAAATGGGATAACAACCCCTCCGTCTTGCCTGCGGCAATCCGTCTCCCCTTACACAGGGGAGGCAAGATACTGTATCAACGCTTTGGTTTCGCTCATCCCCTCTGCCCTACGGGCATCCCCCCTTAAAACAAAGCGTTAAGGGGGGCGGGGAACTCCCTCCATCTCGCGAACGCTCGAAGCGCTCTCTTAGAGGGAGCCAAGAATGGGGGCGGGAATCCCCCCCTGTCGCTGACGCGACATCCCCCCTTAAAGCGGCGTTGCCGCGTTAAGGGGGGCAGGGCAACTCCCGCTATCTGCGTGGCGATGCCGTGCAGGACCTTTCTCAGAGAGGGGTGCAAGGGGTGGTTATTTTTGTTTTTCTGCGCGGTGGCGCACTTCGTCGTGGCGGGCGAGGAAGGCGGAGAGCGCGCTTCTTCCGCGGTCGGGCGGCGGCGGTGCTTCCTGCACGCCTTCCTGCCTTCCGTTCTGCCTGCCCGCCGCTGCACCTTCCTGCCAGCCGTTCTGTCTGCCCGCCTCTGCGCCCTCCTGCGTAGGCGGTGCGGGAACGGGCGGGCGCTCCTGTTCCGTCCCTGCCGCAGCGGCTGCGCCGAGGGCGGAGAGGGTATCGAGCAGCTCAAAAATGCCGAATTTTTCCATGATCTTCCCTCCGTTATCGCAAAAAATTCAAAGAAAAGCACAAGTTTCACGGGTTTTTGATTGCCAAAAAACCTGCTATAGTATATAATGAAAACTGTATCGTTAGAACGAAAAGGATCGATCATGCGTAAATTGTTCAAACAAGTTTCCATCGTTGCGGCGGCGGCAGTTATGGCTTGCTCGTCGGCGCTCTTTGCGGGATGCGGCTACGAGTTCAAGCCGCTTGCAGGGGAAGTGACAGGCGAGGTCTCCTCGCAGGGCGGCTTTGCCGTCCAAAAGGGCGAATACGTCTACTTCATCAACGGCATCGAGGCGCAGAGCTCCGATAACACATACGGCACCCCCGTCAAGGGCGCGCTCATGCGCATCAAGATGGCGGACGTCAAGGCGGGCAACAACACCGCCGAGGTCGTCGTTCCCTCCCTGATGGTCGCGGCGGACTACACTTCCGGGTTGTATATCTACGGCGACCGCATCTATTTTGCAACGCCCAACACCGTCGGCAATACGCTCGGCGAGGTGGATACGGGCGTGCTCTCCTTCCGCAGTGCCAAGCTCGATGGTTCGGATGTGCGCGAACATCACCGCGTGGGGGACAGCGCCACCGTCTACCGCTATGTCGAAACGGGGGAGACGGTGTATCTCATCTACGAAGAGGACAGCACGCTCTATTCCTACAATACCGCCTCGGGCGTAAACACGTCGCTTGCGGAAGGAGTGGGGGCATACGTTGTGAGCAGCTCGGATAAGAGCGATCCCTACCTCTACTACACCATGCAGGTCAGCGAGGGCGCGGATACCGATTCGCCCTATGCCTATACCACCTACAATCAGATCTACCGCGTCCGCGCCGATGCGACGCAGGCGCCCTACGAATATACTTGGAGCGAGACCTATCTCGAAGATCACGACGGCGAGGCGCCCTATCACAACCTCGGCGAGATCGTGCTCGACGGCATCGGGCGGGCAGATCCCGTGACGCAGTTCAATCACGACGTCGATACGGAGAACAACAACCGCCTCTCCTACGGCTACACCTATACGCTGCAATCGTATGCGAACGGCGGCATCTACTTTGTCCGTTCCTCGCAGCCCTCGGCGGGCAGCTCGGTCGGCAGTTCGGGCGAGCTCTACTATCTGCCCGCATCCTCCGTCGATGCGGAGGGGTGGAACAGCGTCTCGGGCAACAGCGTGCATAAGACGGATGCTGAGGGCGCGCTGGAGGTCGTCGCGAGCGCGGCGGATACCTCGAATGCCTCCTCGGCGGCGTATTTCTATCTCGAAGAGGACGCGGCGGCAAACGTCAAGCATCACTACCTGTATGTGAGCGACTCCGTGCTCTACCGCGTGGACGTCGTCAACGACGGCAACGGGACAAAGGCGCGCATCGGCGAAGGCGGCGCGGCGGCGCTCGGCATCGCCTTCGGCGTGGGCGAGGCGACCATCATCGCCGCAGATGCTTCGGGCGACGTGTACGACTACGTCTACTACACCTGCTCGGAGGACGACGGGCTCACCGTTGGGCGCGCCGTGTACAACGGCACGGCAGCCGACTACCGCACGCTCGTGACGGCGGGCGGCGACAACGCGCCCTATCATGCGGAGCCCGTGCTCGGCGTCAAGCACGCCTCTGGCTGGTATAATTACGAAGTTTTGGACGGCGTCGTCTTCTATGCGGATGCCACGGCATACGGCGAAACGACGTACAATTATATCTGGACGGCGAACCTCACCAAGGCAGACGGCGCGGTGATGACGAACGCCGAGCTCGCCGCGCGCAACGACTATTACGAGGAGATCGTGGGCGAGGATGGCTACGTCTCTTCCCTCACGGATGAGGGCAACGGCAAGCTCTCGGGCATGGTCGAGTACTTCTTCCGCACGGGCAAGCGGGATGCGGTCGATGCGAACATCGAAGAAGCCATCGAAAACGGCAAGAGCGAGACGTACCTTTACAGCGAAGAGGAGAAAAAGGCGTTTGACGAATTTGTAGAGGGCAAGGGCGCCGCCGAGCAGTTCAAAGACGGCGACGGCAAGCTGTATACCAAGCTCTCCTACTTCACGCAGCGCATCGGCGCCCTCGCCGAGGCGGACGAGGAAGCCATCGATGAGTATTGGCGCTCCACCTTGCAGCGCTACTCCGTCGAGGATGCGGAGGAGGGGCTTCCCACCTGGGCGTGGGTGCTCATCGGCGTGGGGATCGCGCTCGTCGTGGCGGCGGGCGTGCTGGTGCCCGTGCTCATCCTCAAAAAGCGCAGGAAGGCGCAGGAGCAGCCCCGCGAGGCGCGCATGGCAGTGGATACCACGGACGACAGGGAAGTCGACGTGTACGCCGTGAACGATCCCGAGGCAGAGCCCATCGAGGAGATCTCCGAAGACGTGCCCGCCGAAGAGGCAGAGGCGCCCGCAGAGGCTTCGGAAGACGCGGCGCCCGAGGCGGTCTCGGAAGAGTCACCCGCGGCAGATGCAGAGCCCGCAGAAGCGGCTAAAACGCCTTCCGAAGAGGCAGAGGCGGCGCCCGAACCCGCGCCCGAAGCGACCTTGGAAGAGCCTTCGGAAGAAAAATAAAGCACACGGCTCCCCCGCATACGGGGGAGTTTTTGTTTGGCGAGCGGTGTGTTTTTCAAAGTTCTTTCGGAAAAAATGCGATTTTTTTGAAAAACGCATAAAAAAACAGTTTACAAAAAAAATAAATACTAATATAATTTATTAGCCCGCAAGGGAGGCGCGTGCGCCGCCCGCGGGGAAGGAGGGAAAGAGCATGGTACGGTACATGAAATGTCCGCGCTGCGAGCTCAATTATATCGACGCGGAAAAGCAGGAGTATTGCGACGTCTGCCTCAAAGAGATGAAGGGCATCGCGACGGACGTCGACGAGATAGAGGAGACGGAGGACGATCTTCCCACCGAGCTTTGTCCCGTCTGCGGGGAGAACATGATGCGCCCCGGCGAGAAGATGTGCGAGGAGTGCCGCAAGAAGTCGGAATACGAGGCGGAGGAACCCGATCCCGACGAGGATGACGAGTGGCGCGAATACCTCGATGACGATACGGATGCGGAGCTCGACTCCGAGATCGGCGAGATCGATGAATCCTTCGATGAAGAGTTCGATGACGCCGAAGAGGAGGCGGACGAGGTGTACGAGGGCGACGACGAGGAGGATATGGATTACGTTACGGGAGACGAGATCTATTCCATCGCCGACGACGAGGACGATGAAGAGGACGAAGAGGAAGGCGGCGACGATTTTTAACGGCGCCTTTGCGGGCGGCGGCTCATTGCGGGCTGCCGCCCTCTGCGTTGCGGGGAGGTTGGCATGAAGTTTGCCGAACGGGTGCGGGAATGGCTGCGCCGCTATGGGGATACGCACAACTTTACTTGCGACGTGTGCGGGCGGGAAGTGTTCGGCGGCGAGCGCGTCTGCGCCGCCTGTATGAAGGCGCTGCCCTTCAACAACGGGCATGTCTGCCCCTTCTGCGGGCGTAAGGTGCTCGAGCCGGGCGTGTGCATCGAGTGTAAAGATCATCGCCCCGCCGTGGAGAAGGCGCGTTCTTGCTTTGTGCACGATGGCGAGGCGGCGGCGCTCGTATTGCGCTTCAAGCGTGGGCAAAAGTACCTTGTGCGCACGCTGGCAGAATTTCTCCTGCCCGTGCTCACGCGCGAGTTCCCCGCGGCAGAGGCGCTCGTCTTTGTGCCCATGACGCGCCGCGCAGAGAGAAAGCGCGGCTACAACCAATCCCGCCTGCTTGCGGAGGAGCTCTCGCGGCGGAGCGGGCTCCCCGTGCTTGCGGCGGCGGAAAAGAAGCGGGATACCGCCGCACAGAAGACGCTGGGCAGAAAGGAACGGGAAGAAAACCTTGCAGGCATCTTCCGCGTGGACAGGGCATGCGGGCTGAAGGGGAAACACCTTGTGATCATCGACGATACTTTTACCACGGGCGCCACCGTGAGCGAGCTCGGGCGCGCGCTCGTAAAGGCGGGCGCAGCCGAAGTAAATGCCCTTACGGTGACGAGCGTGCCCAAAAGGATTCTCCCCCCGCAGGGCAAGAAGGGATTTTTTCGGAAAAAGAGATAGTTTGACGGAGCTTTGCGCCCGCCGTGCAGCATGCACGGCGGGCGCGGTTGTTTACGGCGCATGGAAGTGCCCGAGGATTTTTTGAAGGGGGGATCCCCCCCTTGGTCCCCCCTTAAAGCTCCTGCGGAGCGTTAAGGGGGGCAGGTTGGTGGGAATTGGGGAAGCTTTCCCCTCATCCGATTTCCTCCCGCCGCAACGGCGGCGGGAGGAAATCACCTTCCCCCTCGGGGGAAGGCATGAACGCCTCCGCAGTTTTGCTGTCTCACGCCGGCTACCGCGCGGAGGGGGCTGAGGTCTGTTTCGATGCGCCTCGGAAGCCCCCCCTTAACACTTGTTTTAAGGGGGGGCGCCGAGCGCGATGCGCTCGGCGGCAGGGGGGGGAGGGGTTTGTGAGGTATCTGCCGCAACGCAATAAAAAAGAGTGTGTCGGAGGGGGATAGTACTTGCCTCCCTCGTCGAGGGGTGAGCGGCGCGTAATGCGCATCAGCGCAGTGCGCTGTGCGCGCGCCGTGAACTAAGGAATTGCCTTTCTCAGTGGCAATTCCGTGCCCGCAGGCGGCACTCTACCTTGGTGCCGCCAAGACGTGCCCCGCAACGGCGGTGGGAGTGGAAAAAACCTTATCCCCTCCCTACCCTCCCCTTGAACAACAAGGGGAGGCAAGAAAAAGAAATACGAAGCAACGGCGGGCGGAGTGTGCGGATAGGAACCGCAGGGGCGGTGGGGGGCTTTCGCATCCGTGTTTTCTGCGGCAGTTCTTTGCTACTTGCTGTTTCAAATAAAAAATATTTGAAAAATTTTTTCATCCCTATGGACAGTTTCCCCGCGCGGTGCTATAATGAATATGCAAACATGCCGCGCCGCCAACTTCGGCGGCGCAGGGCGTGGCAAGGAGGTCGTCTTCATGGAGCTGAATTTGCTTACCATCATCGTCATGGCGGCGGTCGTTTTGGGGCTCGGGTATGCCGCCGTCAACTTTTACGCGACCAAGCGCCTCCGCGAGGGGAGCGCGCGCATGCAGGAGATCGCCGCCGCCATCCGCGAAGGGGCGAATGCCTTTCTCCTGTACGAGTACCGCATCGTCGCGGGGATCGCGTTGGGGCTTGCCGCGCTCATGGCGCTCTTTATTGCGTGGGAAGCGGGCATCGCCTTCCTCCTCGGCGCGCTCATGTCGAGCACGGCGGGCTATATCGGCATGAAGATCGCCACCTATGCCAATGTGCGCGTCACCCATACGGCGGATGAAACGCGCGATGTGGGCGCGACCTTAAAAGTTGCCTTCCGCGGCGGCTCGGTGATGGGCTTGTGCGTGGCGGGGTTTGCCCTTTTGGGCGCCCTCATCGTCTATCTCTGCTTCGGCTGGGCGGGCGGCATGCTCTCCTTGGAGAGCGGCGAAGTTGCGACCCGTCTCAACCCCGTCACGGGGCAGCGTTACACGCTCTCCGTCATTCTTTCGGGCTATGCGCTCGGATGCAGCGTGATCGCCATGTTTAACCGCGTGGGCGGCGGCATCTACACCAAGGCGGCGGATATGGGCGCCGACCTCGTCGGCAAGACGGAGGAGCATATCCCCGAGGACGACCCGCGCAATCCCGCCACCATTGCCGACAATGTGGGCGACAACGTGGGTGACGTTGCGGGTTTGGGGGCGGATCTTTTGGAAAGTTACGTCGGCGCTATCATGGCGACGATGATCCTCGCCATCGAGGTCTTTGTCCATACTGCGGGCTTTTCTTCGCAAAGCCTGCTGCAAAAGCTCATGCTCTTTCCCATGCTCTTTGCGGGGATCGGGCTTTTGGGGTGCATCGTCGGCATTGCCTTCCCGCTTCTGCGGCGGCACATGCGCGCGCCGCACCTCGAACTCAACCTTGCCACATGGATCGCGGCGGGGCTTACGCTCGCGGGCGGATGCGTGCTGAGCATCCTCCTCTTCCGTGGGGAGGAGGCGGCGCAGCTTGCGGCGGCAAAGCAGCGGCTGGGACCCGTTACGCCGTGGGCGGCGGGTGCGTTCGGCATCGTGGCGGGCATCGCCGTGGGCATGCTCTCCGAATACTACACGAGCGATGCGCGCAGTCCTACACGCGGGATCGCGGAGGCGAGCCGAGGGGGGCCCGCCCTCACCGTCACCAAAGGGATGGCAACGGGCATGATCTCCTGCCTGCTGCCCGTCGTCATGCTGTGCGCCGCCATCTTCGGGTGCTATCTCGTCGGCGGTATGTACGGCGTTGGCTGTGGTGCGGTGGGTATGCTCTCCTTTGTGGCGGCGACCGTCTCCGTCGATACTTACGGACCCATCAGCGACAATGCGGGCGGCATCGCCGAGATGGGCGGGCTCGATCCCGCCGTGCGCGCCATCACCGATACGCTGGACAGCGTCGGCAATACGACGGCTGCCATCGGAAAGGGGTTTGCCATCGGGTCGGCGGCGCTTGCCACCATGTCGATGATGAGCAGCTACCTCTATGCGGCGGCGGACGGGGCGATGGCGGAGCTCGCGCTCAATATCATGCGCGGAGATGTGCTCGTCGGCGCCATTCTGGGCGCGGCGCTGCCCTTCCTCTTCAGCGGCATGCTCATCAACGCCGTTACCGCCTCGGCGGGGAAGATGGTGGCGGAGGTGCGGCGGCAGTTCCGCGAGATTAAAGGCATCATGGAGGGCACGGGCAAGCCCGATCATAAAAAGTGCATCACCATCGCCTCCAAGGGCGCGCTGCGCGGCATGGTCGCGCCCGCCCTCATCGCCGTTCTCGTTCCCGTCGCGTGCGGGTTCGTGTTCGGCGCGGGCTTTGTGGGCGGGCTGCTTGTCGGCGCAACGCTCACCGCCATCATGCTCGCGCTGTATGCGGGCACGGCGGGCGGCGCGTGGGATAACGCCAAAAAATTTGTGGAAAAGGGCGGGCTCGCAGGGGAGGGCAAGGGTTCTCCCGCGCACGATGCCGCCGTCGTCGGCGATACGGTGGGCGATCCGCTCAAAGATACGGTGGGCCCCTCCCTGAATATCCTCATCAAGATCATGAGCACGGTGTCGCTCGTCTGCGTCGTCGTGTTCCAAAACTGCAATCTTCTCATGCTCACCCATTTGTTTGATTAAGGGGAGGTCGGTATGCAAAACTCAGTCGAAGAGACGTTTGCCTTTTTTACGGCGCGCGGCTTTACGCTCGAACGCGATTACAGCAAGGGGACGGACTCCACCTGCACGCAGATCTGCCGCTTGCGGCGGGATGGCGCGAATTGGCTGGAACTGCGCGTGCTCTCCGCGCGGGAGCGGTGCGTCGTCGTGTGCGTGCAGGGCGAAAAGCGCTTTCCCTCGCCCGAGAAAACATATGCCGCCCGCCTCCGCCGCAGAAAATTCAAGGCGTTTTTTACGGGAGAAAAGGAGGATGATTGGCAGCGGTTTGCCTTCCTCTGCCGCATGGAGTACGAACGGACGGGTTCCCTCTTCGGGCTGCCCGTAGGGAAGTAGCGTGGGGCGGCGCTGTGCTGCCCCGTTTTATGCGGTAATCTGCGCGGTTTCTAAAATAGCGTTCGCGGTTTGGAGCTTATCCGCAATAAAAAAACGCCCGCAGCGAAATGCTGCGGGCGCGGCTGTTTTTTACATGACGACGATATCTTCCTCCGCGAAACGCTCTTTGAGCGCGGCGGGGAAATTCTCGTCCGTGATGAGCACATCGATATCGCTGATATGCGCAAAGGTATAGGGCATGATCTTGCCGATCTTGGAGCTATCCAGCATCATGTACGTCGCTTTTGCCTTGGCGCGCGCCATCTTCAAAAGGTCTGCTTCCACCTGCGAGGCGCAGGAGAACCCGTTTTCGGGCGTGAATGCCGAGGCGGAGATGATGGCAAGCTCGAAATTGGTATTATCGAAATACGCCTTTGCGACGGGGGAGGCGGTGGAGAGGTTTTCCTTCATCACCTGCCCGCCGAGTACGGTCACGTTGATGTTCTTCTTGCCCGCAAGTTCGATGGCGACGGCAAGCCCGTTGGTGAAGATGTGCAAATTCCTGTCCGGCATCTCCTTGGCAAGATACATTGCCGTGGTGCCGCCGTCCATAAAGAGGGAGCAGTTCTCGTCGATCAGGCTCGCCGCCTTTTGTGCGATCTCGATCTTTTCGTCGGTGTGGATGGTCGTCTTTTTGGTGTAGGGCTCGCCCGAAACCTTCTGCACTTCCTTTACAGACATGGCGCCGCCGCGCACGCGGATGATGCGCCCTTCTTGTTCAAGCTGAAACAAATCGCGCCGAAGCGTCATCTGCGAGACGCCCGGGAAGTGCTCGTCGAGCTGCTCAAGGGTAAGTTTGCCGCGCTTATCCAACAGCTCGGCAATTTCTTCAATGCGTTCGCGTTTCATGTAAAGTGCCTCCGTAAACGTTTATAATGTCTCTTCCCCATTCCTCCGCTACCGATTATAGCATACATGAACGGAATTTGCAACCAAAAACGCAAAAATTTTCAAAAAAAGTTGAAAACAATCGGAAATGCCGTTTTTTACTATGAAAAATCAGGTGCGGCACAATTTTCTGTTCGATATGTTCACTTTGCTGCGAGGATGCTTCCCCGCCCGCACGGAGAGGGCGGCGCTTCCGTGCCTCTGCGCTTCCGCGCTGCTCTTTTATGGCATTGTTTGCGCGGCGAAGCCGAGGGGGGTGGAAAAGCGCTTCGGATAGATCCCCCCTGTCCCTGCGGGACATCCCCCCTTAAAACAAGTGTTAAGGGGGGCTTGCATAGGCGGGATGCCCGCTTATTTGTTTTGAGGTTGAGGGGCATGGGTGAGGCGGCGCCTGCCCGCTTTGGCGGTAAGGGGGCTTGCATCAGGCGAAGTGCCTGTCTAAGGGGCGGCGGGCGGATTTTGCAAAGGGTGGGGACGTTTTATGCAAGAATGCTTGCCTTTTTTCGTGCGGCATGGTACAATACCGCATATGGAGCAGGCTTTTTTACATGCGTTGGACGAATATTTCTGCGCGCATTATTCCGATTATGTGCGCCTGAGCGCGATCGAGGGCTACGTCATGCCAAACGTCTTGTACGTCGGGGCGGACGGCAACATTGCCCGCCGCGACTCCACCTGTATGCGGCTCGACCGCCAAGCCGCCAAAACGGAGCTTTTGGCGCGCTTTAAGGAGGGGCTCGCCGATACGAGCTTTACCTTCTCCTTTTGCTTCCGCACCTTGCGCGATAAGCTGCGGGATGTGCGCGATAAGCAGACCTTTTCCAAAGTCCTCCCCGGCGTGCTGGCGCACGTCTCCGAGACGGTGGAACGCGCGGGCGAATATCTTGCCGTGGAGCCGCGCTTCTGGCAGAAGATCGTCCGCGGGAAGCTGTATCCCGAAAAGAACACCGTGCTCGCCCTCGCGCTCACCTGCCGTTTGCAGCTTACGGACGTGCAGCTCCTGCTCGCCGTGTGCGGATATTCTCTCTGCGATGACGACGTGCGCGATGTGGTCGTGCGCTATCTCATTGAGCAGCAGATCTTCAACCCCGCGATGCGCGATGCCTGCCTTGCCGAGTATAAGCTCGACTGTCTGCCCATCCGCCGCGAAAATGCTTGACAAATTTTCGCCCTTTGCGTAAAATATTTTTGGTACATAGGCGTGGATTTGCGCCTATATGCAGATCATTCTAAATCACTTGCGCAAGAATTTGTCGCTTGCGGCTTATGCGGAAAAAAGTGAAGGCGGCGCTGCTGTACCGTTGCTATAAACGCCGCCGAGAAAAACCGAATGCAGAGCGTAAGCGAACGTTGGGTTTTTCTTCCCCTCACGACATTGTAATATCGCAGCACTCGCAAAAAAGATTTTGCAGAAAGATTTTTTGCGAAGAGGAGCGGCGAGCATTTTAAGCGTAGTGTTCGGCTGCGCCGAACCACCCGCAGCGTGCGCTCCGACGTGACGACGTCAGTTCAAAAAGAAATTCGTGAATATTTTTCGCCGAGAACGGAAAAGAGTACTTCCCTGCGGCTGCGCAGAGAGAGGGGCACATGGTGAAAGCTCCTTGCAACCGAGGGAAGGAAAGTGCGTTCCGTTCGTTTGAGGCACGGGGCAATGCCCGCGGCGCTCCGCCGTTACCGGAGAGACGAGGGAAGCAATTCCGAAGTAAAGTGGGACCGCGCACACAAGCGCCTTTACGCCGTTTTTTTGCGGCGGGAGGGCGCTTTTTTGCACCCGTTTGCAGGGCACGGCATAGGATAATGGGATACAGGGAGGAAGGCAATGTTTTTTGCAAGGCTGAGAAAGGATATTGCGGCGGCAAAGGCGAACGATCCCGCCGCGCGCAACAAATTTGAGATCTGGCTCACCTATTCGGGCGTGCATGCACTCTCGTGGCACAGATGGGCAAACAGGCTGTACCGCATGCACTTAAAGCTCCTCGCCCGCATCACCTCGCAGTTCGCGAAGTTTTTAACGGGCATCGAGATCCACCCCGCCGCCAAGATCGCCGCGGGCGTGTTCATCGATCACGGTGCGGGCGTCGTGATCGGCGAGACGGCGGAAGTGGAGGAGGGCGTCGTCATCTACCAGGGCGTGACGCTCGGCGGCACGGGCAAAGAGAAGGGCAAGCGCCACCCCACCATCAAGCGCGGGGCGACCATCTCCTGCGGGGCGAAGGTCTTGGGCGGCTTCACCGTGGGCGAAGGCGCGCGCATCGGCGCGGGCGCCGTCGTCTTGAAGGAAGTCCCGCCCTATGCCACCGTCGTGGGCGTGCCCGGGCGGGTGGTGCGCATCAACGGCGAAAAGACGCAGGATCTCATCCCCGAAAAGGACGACCCCATCCTGCGCGAAGTGTGCGCGCTGCGCGAACGAATATACGAGCTCGAAGAGCGGCTGGATGCGGCGCTTCGCTACGCGGGGCAGACGCAAAACGAGGGGGGCATGTCCGAGGGCGCCTTGCCGCAAAACGCGGACATGGCGCGCATAAAAACGGCGGACGCGCCGCGCGGCTCGGACATGGATGCGGGAAAAGACGCGGAAAAATAAGGAGACATGATGAAAATTTATAATTCGCTCACAAGAAGAAAAGAGGAGTTTATCCCGCTCGAGGCGGGCAAGGTCAAAATGTACGCCTGCGGCATCACCGTCTCGGGCGAGGCGCATATCGGGCATGCTTTTCAGGCGATCATCTACGACGTGTTCCGCAAATTCCTCGAAAAGAAGGGCTACAAGGTGACGTATGCCCGCAACTATACCGACGTGGACGATAAGATCATCGCCCGCTCCCGCGAGACGGGCATCCCCGCAGAAGAGTACGCCGCCATGATGATCGAGAAGATCGATGCCGTGATGAAGCGCGCCGACGTGGACGAGCCCACCCTCTGGTTGAAGGCGACGGAAAATATCGGCAACATCATCGCCTTCATCGAAGGGCTCATCGCGGGCGAGCATGCTTATGCGGCGAAGAACGGCGATGTGTACTTCGACGTGGATACCTTCCCCGCCTACGGGCAGCTCTCGGGGCGCTCCAAAGAGGATATGCTCGACGGCGTGCGCGTTGAAAACGACGAGGAGAAGAGAAACGCCTACGATTTTACCCTTTGGAAGGCGGCGAAGGCGGGGGAGATCAGCTGGGATTCCCCTTGGGGGAAGGGGCGCCCCGGCTGGCATATCGAGTGCTCGGCGATGAACCGCGCCGCCTTCGGCGATCAGATCGATATCCACGGCGGCGGGCGCGACCTCATCTTCCCGCATCACGAGAACGAGATCGCCCAAAGCGAGGCGCTCACGGGCAAGCGGTTTGCAAAATATTGGACGCATAACGGGCTCATTAAGGTCAACGGGCAGAAGATGAGCAAATCGCTCGGCAACTCTCTGCTGCTTGGCGACCTTTTGGAGAAATACTCCTCCGATGCGCTCAAATTCGCCCTCCTTTCGGGCAACTATCGGAGCGATATCAACATTACCGATGATCTCTTCCCCCGTGCCGAGGCGCATCTCGTGCGCTTTTACACGATCATCGCCCGCGCGGAGGCGGCGTTCCCGAACGAGACGGGGAGGGAGGAGGAGATCGACCGCGCCTTCGATGTGGCGATGGAGGACGACTTTAATACCGCGCGTGCGCTTGCCGATCTCTTCGGCTACTTCAAGGAAGCGGCGCGCCTTCTCGAAGCGAACGATCCCGCCGCGCGGCGCATCACAAATCAGATCAGGGCAACGTACTCCCTCTTGGGGCTGTTCAAAAAGCAGCCCGCCGAATACCTTGCAGCATACGGCGAGAAGGAGGCGGACGTCCCCGCCGAAGTCAAGGCGGTCGCCGAAGAGCGCCTCGCCGCCCGCAAGGTAAAGGATTGGGCGAAGTCGGACGAGCTGCGCGAAACGCTCAAATCGCTCGGCTATGCCGTCAAGGATGGCAAAGACGGCTACGAGCTAGAAAAAATCTGACGACCCTCCCGTCCCTGCGGGGCGTCCTCTCTTGCGCAAGGAGGGCTTCGGCTTCCTGCCACTTTGTTGTATGAGAGCGCACCTGCTCTCCGCCTCCCCTGTGTAAGGGGAGGTGGATTGCCGTAGGCAAGACGGAGGGGTTGTAAGAAAGCAACTGTATTGTAGCTGCGATGGATTTTAGAAAATAAACGGGAGAACGCATGCAGAGGAAAGGAAATAAGGCTTTAATTCCGTTTGCAAAATCTTTGCGCAGAGCGATGACGAAAGAAGAACGGCATTTATGGTTCGATTTTTTGCGGACGTATCCCGTACGCTTCTATCGTCAAAAAATTTTAGGAAAATATATTGCCGATTTTTATTGCGCGAAGGCTCGCCTTGCGATCGAGTTGGATGGCGCACAGCACTTTGAAAAAGAGAACGAACAGGCAGATGCGATGCGGACGGCGTTTCTTGAAGCGTATGGGATACTTGTTGTACGCATCACGAATTTAGAGCTTATCAGAAACTTTCAAGGCGTCTGCGCGTATATCGATCTGCTGGTAAAAGAGAGAATGACATAATTTGTACGACCCACCCGCCCCTGCGGGACACCCTCCCTTGCGCAGGGAGGGCTTCGGCTTCCTGTTGCCCTGCCGTATGAGAGCGTTTTCCGCGCCCCGCCTCCCCTGTGTACAGGTGAGGGGGGATGCGCAACAGCGCGGTGCACGCACGCCGCCGAACTGAGAAATTGCCGTTTCAGCGGCAATTTCTTGCCCGCAGACGGCGTTTTTCCTTAGTGCCGCCTAGACGGTGGATTGCCGAAGGCAAAACGGAGGGGTTGTGAGACGAAAGTGTTGCGGCGAGGCATTGAAAAGAAAAGGGCAAACGCATAAAATCGGTTGACAAATACGCGCGGGCGCACTACAATACCCATGAACAAAAAATCGGAGAAACACATATGGCGATCACTTCCAAACAGCTCCGCGAGAGTTGGTTAAAATTTTACGAGAGCAAGGGGCACGTCAACGTCGGCGCGGTCTCGCTCATCGGCGACGGCACGACGGGCGTCATGTTCAACGTGGCGGGCATGCAGCCCCTCATGCCCTACCTTCTCGGCAAGCCGCACCCCCTCGGCAAGCGCCTTTGCAACGTGCAGGGCTGCGTGAGAACGGTGGATATCGAATCCGTCGGCGACGAGTCGCACTTCACCTTCTTCGAGATGATGGGCAATTGGTCCTTGGGGGACTACTTCAAGAAGGAAAAAACGGCGTGGACGTTTGAACTTCTCACCAAAGTATACGGCTTAGACGGCAAAAAGCTCTGCTCCACCGTGTTCGAGGGCAACGAGAGCGCCCCGCGCGACGAGGAGACGGCAGCCCTTTTGAAGGGGCTCGGCATTGCCAAGGAGCACATTTTCTACCTGCCCAAGTCGGATAATTGGTGGGAGCTCGAGGGTACCGTCGGCACCCCCTGCGGACCCGACAACGAGTGGTTCTATCCCATCGATCCGCAAAAGAAGTCGCCCGTCTTCCCCGATGACTATGTGGAGATCGGCAACGACGTGTATATGCAGTACCGCAAGACGGAGGAGGGCTATATCCCGCTCGAAAACAAGAATGTGGATACGGGCTTCGGGCTGGACAGAATGCTCCTCTTTTTGAACGGGCTGCACGACGGCTACAAGACCGATCTCTTCGCGGGCGCCATCACAAAGCTCGAGGCGCTCACGGGCAGGCGCTACGATGAAGACGGCGCCGCGCGCAAGGCGATGCGCATCGTCGCCGACCACGTCCGTACCACGGTGATGCTCATCGGCGACGTCAACGGCATTTTGCCCTCCAACACGGGCGCGGGCTACATTTTGCGCCGCCTCATGCGCCGCGCCATCCGCTATTGCCGCCAGATGGGCGTGCACCCCGGCGAGACGATGAAGGCAGTCGCCGCCGTCTTTATCAACGAGGTGTACGGCGAGGCGTATCCGCTCCTCGTCGAAAAGAAGGGGTATATCCTCGAAGAGATCGCCAAAGAGGCAGAGCGCTTTGAGGCGATGCTCGAAAAGGGCATGGCGGAGTTTGAAAAGTGCATTGCGGGCATCGAGCGCAAGAACGCCTTTATGGCGCAGAAAGATCCCGCTTACGTCAAGGAGACGACCATCGGCGGCAAGCAGGCGTTCCGCCTGTACGATACCTACGGATTCCCCATCGAGTTCACGACGGAGCTTGCCGAGGAGCGCGGCTACGGCGTGGACAGGGCGGGCTTCGACGAAGCCTTCAAAGAGCATCAGGAAAAGAGCCGCGGCGACCTCAAAGCGGGCGAGGCGAAGGGCGGTTTGGAGAGCCATTCCGAACAGGCGGTCAAATATCACACCGCCACGCACCTTCTCAACGCGGCATTAAAGGCGGTGCTCTCGCCCGAAGTCAACCAGAAGGGCAGCAACATTACCGATGAGCGCATGCGCTTCGACTTCAACTTCTCCCGCGCGATGACGCCCGAAGAGGTGAAGGCGGTGGAAGACCTCGTCAACGAAAAGATCAAGGCGGATATCCCCGTCGTCTATCGCGAGATGAGCCTTGAAGAGGCGCGCGCGGAGCATTTCGTCGGCGTGTTCGACAGCAAGTACGGCGACGTCGTGAAGACGTACTCCATCGGTGAATTTTCCAAGGAGATGTGCGGCGGTCCCCATGTGGAGCGCACGGGCGTGCTCGGGCACTTTAAGATCGTGAAGGAGCAGTCCTCCTCGGCGGGCGTTAGAAGGATCAAGGCGATCCTCGAATAATGCGCCGCATCTCCCGCCCCGCGGCGGGCAGTGTTCAACAGAGGCAAAAAGCGCCCCGTCTGCATGGCAGCAGACGGGGCGCTTTGTCTTTATAGTTATTTTATGCCTGCGGCTGTGCGGGCGTCTCGGGTGCGGGCGGGCTTGCGGGCTTTTTCTTTGCGTCGCAGAAGGCGGAAACGCCCTTTTTGCGCATCCGCGCGATAAAGAAGTAGAGGGGGATGCCCAGCCCGAACACCCAAACGGCTTCGGTGATCAGCATGGAGGTAAAGTTCGTCCAATACGCGATCGAGACGGTCGCGCCCGCGCTCATGTCGCCGCAGACGATGACGATGATCACGGGGATGATGAAGGCGTTGAAGAGCACGGGGAAGAGCCCGCCGAGGATGAGGCGCAGGGAAGTCGCCGTGCGCCCTTCGCGCCCGCGGAAGGCGCGCCCGATGAGGTAGGTGCAGAGGGAAGCGGCGAGCGTTGCGAGCGAGCCGATGAATACGTCGTACACCAAAAAGGGCGAAGTGAGGTTGGAGAGCATGCAGCCGATGTACAGCGCGGGGACCGCCTCGGGGAAAAAGAGGGGCAGGATGGTGAGCGCCTCGCCGGGGCGGATCTGCAAAACGCCCTGGAACGCCACGGGCATAAAGGCATAGGTGAGCGCCACATACAGCGCGGCGATAACGCCCGCGCGGCAGATGCGTTTGGTGGTAAAAAAGGTTTTGAGCATAAAAAAACCTCGGTTTTTTTATTCGGAAGTGTTGACCGAAAACCTTCCGTATGGCGCATATTCTATCACGTTTTTTTGTTGCCGTCAAGCGTTTTTATCAGCGAATGTTGCGCGTCGGGCGAAAAAATATCAGCCAAAACAGCAGCCACAGCGCCGCAACGCCCGCAAGCGAAAGGAGGGCGCGGTAGGCGGCGGCATTGTGAAAGAGGGCGGCGGCGAGGAGATCGAACCCCGTCAGCGCCCAAATACAGGCGCAGAGCCCGAACGCGATGAGGATGGCGCAGCAGAGCAGGGTGGTGAGCTTCATACGGGCAGTATGTGCAGCGTGCGCCCGTTCTTGCGTGCCGCGCGGCATTGACATTTCCCTTCTCCCGCGCTATAATGATGGCATGGACGATCTGTACGCGCGTACCGCGCTCCTCTATGGGGCAGCGGGCGCGGAAAAACTCAAACATGCAAGCGTTGCGGTGTTCGGTTTGGGCGGCGTGGGGAGCTGGTGTGCGGAGGCGCTCGCCCGTGCGGGCGTGGGCGCACTCACCCTTGTGGATAAAGACCGCGTAGAGGGGAGCAACCGCAACCGCCAGCTCGTGGCGATCTCCTCCACCGTGGGGCAGGAGAAAGCCGCCGTAATGGCTGCGCGCGTGCGCGACATCAACCCCGCATGCGCCGTGCAGCCGCATGCGCTCTTCTATTTACCCGAGACGGCGTCCGCGCTCCCGCTTGCGGGGTTTGACTATGTTGCCGATTGCATCGATAACGTCACCGCAAAGGTGCATCTCATCTGCGCGGCGAAGGCGGCGGGCGTGCCCGTTGTCTCGGCGATGGGGGCGGGAAACAAGCGCGATGCCGCGCGGCTGCGCGTGGGCGACCTTGCCGAGACCTCCGTCTGTCCGCTCGCGCGCATTCTCCGGCGGGAACTCAAAAAGCGGGGCGTGGAGCATCTGCCCGTCGCATGGTCGGACGAGCCGCCTATTGCTTGCGGCGAGGCGGTGGGCTCCGCCCCCTTCGTGCCCCCCGTCATGGGCATTTTCATGGCGGAATACATTGTAAAGGAGCTGCTCGCATGATCTATCTCGACTATGCGGCAACGAGTCCCGTGCGCCGCGAGGTGCTCGAGGCGATGCTGCCCTGTTTTACGGAGAACTTCGGCAACGCCGATTCCCTTCACGGCGCGGGACGGGCGGCGGCAGCCGCTCTGCAAGCCGCGCGCGACAGTGTGGCGGAGACGCTCGGTGTGCGCCCTGCGGAGGTGTACTTCACCTCGGGCGGGACGGAGGCGGATAATTGGGCGGCGGCGGGCATCGCCCGCGGCGAGGAGGGGCGCATCCTCCTCTCGCCCATCGAGCATGCGGCGCTGCGTACCGCTGCTACCCGCCGCAGCCATCTCGTGTGCGAAGCCGGGGCGGACGGCATCGTTTCCCCCAACCATGTCCGCGATCTTCTTGCAAAAGAGGGGGGCGTGTCGCTCGTGTGCGTGATGGCGGTCAACAACGAGACGGGCTGCGTACAGCCCGTGGAGGCGCTTGCCGCGGCGGCGCACGCGGCGGGGGCATACTTCTTTTCCGATTGCGTGCAGGCGGCTTCGGCGTGCGATCTGAAGGCGCTTGCCCAAGCATGCGATGCGCTCGCGCTCTCGGCGCACAAGATCGGCGGACCCAAGGGCGTGGGGGCGCTCATCGTCAAAAAGGGGGTGCCGCTCGCGCCCCTCATCACGGGCGGGGAGCAGGAGCGCGGGCTGCGGGGCGGCACTTCCAACGTCGCGGGCGCGGTCGGCTTTGCGCGCGCGCTCGCGCTCGCGCAGGCGGAGCGGGAGGCGTTCTCGCGGCATACGGGCTCTTTGCGCGATGCGTTCGAGCAGACCATTCTCGCCGCGCTCGGCGATCGGGTGCGCGCAGACGGCGCCCGCCGCGTGCCCAACATCTCGCACATGACGTTCGCGGGCGGCGGCCCCGCATTTTTGAACGTGCTCGACTTAAAGGGGGTTGCCTGTTCGGGCGGGGCGGCTTGCTCTTCGCACAGCGCCCTTCCCTCGCATGTGATGATGGCGATGGGCAGGAACGCGGAGGAGGCGCTTGCCGGCGTGCGCTTCTCCTTTGGCAGGGAGACGACGGCGGAGGACGCGGCGCGGGCGGCGGAGATCGTCGTTAAGAGCTACCTTCGGTTTGCGGAGGGCTGAGCGCAGAGAAAATTGCAAATCCGCTTGTGCCCGCGGCTTCTTGCCGCGGGCGCGCTTTTTACAAGGGGGTGTACACAAACTCCCTTTTTTCGCCGCGATCCGCGCGAAAATTCCTCTTCTAAACGCTTTTGCGGCGGCATACATTTATGATAGCTTGGCAAAAGTGCCTGCCAAAGCAGTCAAAGCATTGTAAGAGGTGTGGATATGAACGAAGAATTGGGCTATGCCGAAATGTTGGAGATCCCTGTGGAGACGGTCACCGTCAACCGCAAGGAACGGCGCAAACGCGCCAGGGAGGAAGATCTCTCGGAGAAGGTCGTCGAAACGGTGAACGACCGCGTGGAAAAGGATCCCGCCTATGCGGAGAGCACGCCCGTCGAACGGGAGGTGATGCCCGCCGATCCGCGCGCGCGGCGGACGAAGCGGCTGCTCGTGGGCGAGTTTATCGCCGTATGCGCGCTGTGCGCGACCATCTTCCTCACCAATATCTTTATGGCGGACAGTGCCATCAATACCTTTGTGCGCGGGCTCTTCCAGGGCACGGCGTCCGCCGCAGATACGCGCACCTATTCCGATTTTGCGCTCTCGCCCGTCGTTAACGAATACGAGGGCGTGGAGATCGCCGTCTCGGAGACGGGCGTCATGAGCTTTACCGCCGCCTGCTCGGTGTACGCGCCCTGCGAGGGCGAGCTTGCCTCCGTTACGGGGGATGCGGAGAGCGGCTATACGCTGGAGCTCAAACATTCGGATACCTTCTCCACCGTCATCGGCGGGCTCTCTGCCGTCTATGCCGCCGTGGGCGACGAGGTGCGCACCAACGTCCCGCTCGCCTATTCCGATGGCTCCAAGGAGGTGCGCGTCACCTTCTATGAGGACGGCGCTCCCCTCAACTGCTATACGCTGGGGGAGGATGGGCTTGCTTGGAGCTGAAAGTCCGCGTCCATCCGCTCTTTCTCGTCGCGGGGCTCATCTCCGCTTTTACAGGTGATCTGCTGCTCTTTTGCGCCGCCACCGTCGCCGCCATCGAGCATGAATGCGCGCATGCGTTCGTGGCGCGGCGGTACGGCTTTGCGCTCGATAAGCTCGTGCTCATGCCCTATGGCGCCGTCATCGCGGGGGATATCCGCGGCATCGGCAAAAAAGAGGAGCTTGCGGTGCTCGTTGCGGGTCCTCTTGCCAATGCCTGTACGGCGCTCTTTTTCGCCGCGCTGTGGTGGCTTTGGCCGGAGACCTACGCCTTTACGGATACGGCGGCGTATGTCTCTTTTTCGCTCTTCCTCGTCAACCTGCTGCCCGCCTATCCGTTGGATGGCGGGCGCATCCTGCACCTTGCGCTCTCCCGCTTGGGGGAGCGGCGGGCGCGGGGCATCTGCCGCGCCGTTACGCTGCTCATTTCGGCGGGCATGCTCGTCTATTTTGCATTCACCTGCTTTTCCCGCCCCGCGTGGACGGCGCTCGTCTTTGCCGTTCTGCTTGCGGCGGGCGCGTTCGGGGGCGCGCATTACAGGCGCGCAGCGCTGCCGCGCGCCAAGCGCTTCGCGCGCGGGGTGGAGGAACGGCGCATCGTCATCGATGCTTCGCGCACCGTGCAGGAGGCGCTCAAATTTTTTACGGAGGAGCGCTATCTCGTGCTCGTCTTGTACGAGGCGGGCGAGTTTTTGGGCGAACTCACGGAGGAAGAGTACGCCGCGGCGCTCTCCGCGGGCAGATACGGCGACCGCCTTGCCGATTGTCTGCCAAAATTATAAAATGTAGGTTTGTCAAACATATGAGACAGAAAAAGTAATAAAAATCAATGAAGCAAGCCGTCGTTGAGGAAGTCGGAGA
>CALVLO010000004.1 GCA_944338265.1 uncultured Clostridia bacterium | reverse complement strand
GTCTGCGCGGCTCCGCCGCGCAGACGGTGGGAGTGCCGCCCCCCTTAACACTTGTTTTAAGGGGGGAAAGCCGCCGAGCGCAACGCGCTCGGCGGCAGGGGGGATCTCCTCACCGCGCGGCACAGCCCCCATTCTCCAACAGCGCCACATCAAACAACATCCAAAATCGTTTATGCCCCCGCCGCGATAGCGGCGGGGCATAAATAAAAAATCCCCTGCCGCCGAGCGCAACGCGCTCGGCGGCAGAAAAAATCCTCCCCCCCCCACAAAAAAAGCGCCCCTTACGGGGCGCCATATGGCTCAATCAAATATTCTCTTCGGCGCGGCGCGTCTGCGCCCCCTGCGGCGCCGGCTTGCCGCGCTCCTTCAAGCGCTCCTTGGCAAGCAGATAGATCTCCTCCGTGGCAAACGAGATCTTCGTCAGGCGGTCGCGGCAACCGATGGGATGCAGCCAATAGCTCTCGTCGGGCGTAGAGATATCAATGCAGTCGCCGAAAATATTCTTCTTATACTTATCTTTGCGATAGGGATAGTCATACTCGATGTGCACGCTCTCGAGCTCCGTCCCCGCCCAAAACAGATCGCGCGCCTCGCCGTAAGCCGTGCAAATGAGGCGGGTGCCCTCGCAAGTCTGGATGAGCCTCCCCTTGCCCTGATCGTAAAATCGCTTGGCGTTGGGCAGCGTATGAACGGTGACCGCCTCGTCAAAGCGGTAACTCCCCGCGCGCACCTCGGCGCGCACGTTCTGCCGCTCCCAGGCAGTCCAATCGGGGATATGCGAAAACTCCGTCTCCCCCTCTTCGGCGGCGAGCGTGCCGAGCTCGGTCATCTGCCACGCCTTGCCGCAGGAGGTGCACCACAGACGGGTGCCCGAAGACTCCATCTTAAACTCCATCCCGCAGTGCGGGCATTGGTAGAGGATATTGTGCAGCCCGTTCGCGCGGCGGGGATATGTAAGCTCGATGCCGTTCTCCCGCTGATAGGCATAGTCGTCGCGCTGCATCGCGCGGTGGACGCGCTCGTTGAGCTCCTCCGCGGAGATGGTCTTTATCTCCTCCCCGTCGGCAACGCACTCGAGCTCGCACAAAATGGGCAGGCGCTGCTCCTCCTTATTCCATTGCGGCGAGGAGATGAACGTCCCGTAAAGGCGCAGCACGACGACGGGCACCTTCAAAAGCTTGCCCATCTTGCCGAGGGAGTCGGGTAAAAAGCCCGTTGTGCCGTCGAGCGAGTAGCGCGCCTCGGGGTAGAGGCAGACGATGGAATTGTAGTTCTCCGCGCAGTAGCGCATGTTGCGGATGAGGTTGAGGTCTTTCACGAACTTGCGCTTGCAGATGCAGCCGAGCTTGCGCATGAGCCAGTCGCCGACGTCGCGGACGGCGTCGATGGCAACGACGTTGTTGGCGTCATGCGGCGCAACCGCCGTATACATGGCGGGAAAATCAAGCATGCTCGCATGCGTCACAAAGAGAAGATAGGGCGGCTCGATGCCCGCCATCTTCAGCTTTTTGACCGTGATCTTCCGCCCCCGCAGGCGGGGTTTGATCGCAAATTTGCGCGCGATCCACATCCAGAAAGCGCTCGGCTTTAAGGGTTTGCGCGTAAAATCATAATGTTTGACCGTGCGTGCCATTTCTTTTCTCCCGTATGATGCCTCTATTATATCAGCCGCGGCGGGGAAAGTCAATAGGCACGGAAAAATTTTATAAAACGCCTTCGAGCAAGATCTTCAGCCCCACGGCGATGAGCACGACGCCGCCCGCGATCCCCGCCACTCCAGAAAACCTGTCCCCCGCCCGTTTTCCGAGGCAGACGGCGGCATACGAGAGAACAAAGGTGACCGCCCCGATGACGGCAGCGCACGCCGCGGCGTGCATGGGCAGGGCAGACTGCGTTTGGGCGGCGAGCAGCGTCACGCCCACGGCGAGCGCATCTAAACTCGTCGCCACCCCCTGCGCAAACAGCTTCCCCACCCCGAGCGAGCGCCCTTCACGCGGAAGCCCCGTCCGCCCCTCGCGCGGAAGTCCCGTCTGCCCCTCACGCGGAAGCCCCGTCTGCCCCTCGCGCGGAAGTCCCGTCTGCCCCTCACGCGGAAGCCCCGCCTGCCCTTGGCGCGGAAGTCCCGTCTGCCCCTCGCGCGGAAGCCCCGCCTGCCCTTCACGCGGAAGTCCAGCCTGCCCCTTGCGCGGAAGTCCAGCCTGCCCCTTGCGCGGAAGTCTCGCCTGCCCCTTGCGCGGAAGTCTCGCCTGCCCCTTGCGCGGAAGTCTCGCCTGCCCCTCACGCGGAAGTCCCGTCTGCCCCTCGTGCGGAAGCCCCGTCCGCCCGTCGTGCGGAAGTCCCGCCTGCCCTTCGCGCGGAAGCCCCGTCTGCCTCGCCCGTTTTCGTTCACGCAACTCCAACGCGCAGTCCGCGATCATCTTTCCGCCGATGAAGGCGAGCAGCACAAAGGAAAGCCACGGCGCGACGCGCCCGATCAGCGCCGCAAACGCGTAGCCGCCATAATACCCGAGTACGGGCATCGCAAATTGAAATGCGGCAAACGTGAGCGCGATCAAAAGCGCCTTTGCCGGGCGCATGCGCGGCTCCGTCATGCCGTCCGTCATGCTCACGGCAACGGCATCCATCGCCAACGCCGCCCCAATGAGAACAATCTCCCAAACAGACATCTCTTCCTCCAAAAATTAACCTTTGACTATCATCCACCGACACCATCGGCCTTTCACGTTCCCTTCTTTCTCCAAGAACCAATTGTTGATTATTCTCCCGCCCCACCCCTTGCCTCCCTCTGAGAGGGTGAGCGGCGCGTAATGCGCATCAGCGCAGTGCGCTGTGCGCGCGCCGCGAACGAAAGAATTGACTTTCTCCGCGGCAATTTGTGGCCGACACGAGGAGAAAGTCTTGCTTGCAATAGATTTTCGACGAAGTGGCGCACGAGCGCCCCGCGCGAAGTACCGAAGGCGGCACTCTACCTTGGTGCCGCCAAGAAGTGCCGTTGCCGCGCTCCATTCCCTTGCCTCCCTCTAAGAGGGAGGTGCCGTTGCCGCGGTGCGGTAACGGCGGTGGGAGTTACCCTGCCCCACTTAACGCGGCTCCGCTGCTTTAAGGGGGGATGTCGCGTCAGCGACAGGGGAATTTCCGCCCCCATCCCTTGGCTCCCTCTTTGAGGGAGCTGTCGAGCATTAGCGAGACTGAGGGAGTTCCCTGCCCTCTTAACACTTGTTTGAAGGGGACGTCGCCGCATTTGCGGCGGCAAGGGGAATCTCCCTTTGCCTTCCCCCCTCGGGGGAAGGTGATTTGCTCCCGCCGCCACAGCGGCGGGAGCAAATCAGATGAGGGGAAATCCTCCTTCACCCACACAACCGATAACTCTCATGTTCCACCATTATCCCCACCAACACCCCCAAGGGAAATCCATCCCCCCTCCCTTCTCTTGTTGCGAGAGCCGCCACCCCCTTGCCTCCCTCTGCGAGGGAGGTGCCGTTGCCGCAACGCGGCAACGGCGGTGGGAGTTATCCTCCCCCCCCATTTTCAACGCATCGCCTCTCATTCAGCCGCCCTGCCGCCCGTCCCCTACAAAAAAAGAGACCCACGCGCCAAGGGAAAAAAGCCCCTCTGCGCATAAGTCTCGCCATTTCAGATAACGCCCGCGGCGCCTTGCCGCAATGTGTGGACGGTACCGCGCGCCTGCCGTGCGCGCCGACTACTCCCCTATGACCTTATTCATTTTATCAAACCCCGCGCACCTTGTCAACACCTTCGAAGGTATTTTATTCGGCGAGAACGCGGATGATGCTCTTTGCGCGAGAAAGCGGCACGGGCGCCGTCTGCGCGGTGTGATCTTCTGTGCGGAGGACGACCGCCGTCACCCGCCGTCCCTCCCTTCCGAAGGGGACAACGACCTTCTGCCCCGCCGCCACGCGCATGGGCGCGAGATACCAGCACGGCACCCCCTCCGCCTCGACTTTTGCAAAGGTATGCACGCTCTGATCGCCGAGCACCCCGCCCGCCATGGAATGGATCATAAAAACCTCCTCTACAACTCACAGATTTTTCCCGAACTGACGTCGACGCGACGGAGCGCACGCTGCGGATAATTCGGCGCAGGCGGCAAGTTCTCATCCCCTTGGCTCCCTCTTTGAGGGAGCTGTCACCGCAGGTGACTGAGGGAGTGACCCCCTGCGCCGCACGGGCACCACAACCCGCCCCCCTTAACACTTGTTTTAAGGGGGGAAGCCGCCGCATCCGCGGCGGCAGGGGGGATGCCCCCTCTTGCCTTCCCCCTCGGGGGAAGGGGAACCGCTTGCGGTGGATGAGGGGCTTACCCTTGCCTCCCTCCCTGAGGAAGGGGCCGTTGCCGCAACGCGGCAATGGCAGTGGGAGTTATCCTCTCCCCGCCCCCCTTAACGCGGCAACGCCTGCCGCATCCGCGGCGGCAGGGGGGATCTCCTCTTGCCTTCCCCCGAGGGGGAAGGGGGACCGCTTGCGGTGGATGAGGGGCTCCCCCTTGCCTCCCTCCCTGAGGAAGGGGCCGAAAAACGACCAAGAGGTCGCCCCGCAATCCCGCCTCCCCTCGCAGCAATTTAACACCCCGCGCCAAAGTTCAACCTAAAACAGCGGCGCAAAGATCTTTGCAAGCTCGCACACGCCCCGCCAAACGACGTTGCGCTTGGCGTCCTCCTCCGTCTGCATCTTGGAGATGGCAAACGTCTCCTCAAAATCCTCTTTCATCTGCAAGACGGCGCGCGTCTTGTACATGAGCACCGCATCCTCAAAGTGAAAGAGAAAAGAGCGGTAATCGCAGTTGATCGTCCCCACCACGCCGAGCTTATCGTCCGCCAAAAATTGCTTGGCATGCACAAAGCCGGGCGTATACTCGTAGATCTTCACCCCGCCGCGGATGAGCGCCGCATAGTTGGAGCGGGTAAGCGCAAACGCGACGCGCTTATCGGGGATGCGGGGCGTGAGGATGCGCACGTCCACCCCGCGCGCCGCCGCCATCACGAGCGCCTCGCGCAGGCGGAAATCGATGATGAGATAGGGCGTCATGATCCACACATAGTCCTTGGCGGTGTTGAGGATGTTGATATAGGCATCCTCCCCCACGCTGCGCTGATACACGGGGCGCGGCCCGCTGCCGAAGGGCTGTACAAAGCCCCCGTCCCCGCACGCCGCACGCGCCGCGGGGAGGTAGGGCGCAAAGTCCTCGCACGTCTTGAGCGAGAGGTTATACAGCTTCAAAAACATAAAGAGCAGCCCCTTTACGCCCTCGCCTTCGAGCCGCACCGCCGTATCCTTCCACTCCCCGAAGGGATGGGTGACGTTGACGTACTCATCAGCGATATTGATGCCGCCCGTGTACCCGATGCGCCCGTCGATGACGGTGATCTTGCGGTGATCGCGGTTGTTGTGCACGTTGGTGACGACGGGCACAAAGGGATTGAACTTGACGCAGCGGATGCCGAGCTTTTCCAGCCGCTTGTGGTAGACGAGGTGCACCTTGCCCATGCAGCCGATGTCATCGTACATGAAGCGCACCTCCACCCCCTCGCGCACCTTGCGGGCGAGGATCTCGAGGATGCTCTCCCAAAATTCACCGCGCTGCAAGATAAAGTACTCCATAAAGATGTACTTTTCGGCGCGCTCCAAATCATGGAGCAGGCTCGCCCAAAACTGCCTGCCCGTCGCAAAATACTGCGTCTCCGTCCCCCCGTATACGCAGGCGGCAGGCTCGGCGGCGGAGAGCGCCTCGCTCACATCCGTCCAGCGGTGCATCTCCCCCTCGGGCAGAGGCTTGGCTTGCTCATACTGCTTGGCATGCGTATACAGCATGCGATACCGCCGCTGCATCCTGCGCGAAGGGCGGTGCGAGGAGAACACGGCGTAAATGGCAACGCCGAACACGTTCAGAAGGACGATGCACAAGATCCACGGGATCTTCGTCTCGGGGACCATGTCGCGGTTGGCGGCGTGCAGCACGGTAAAGAGCACCGCCGCCCACGAGAGCAGGGTGATCAGAAAGGTGATGAGGGGCTCGGCAGCAGGATAGCGCAGCGCGAGCCAATCGGCGATCAGCCAGATCGTGCCGACGACCAACACGACGTCGACGAGGAAAAAGAGAATGATGGTGAGCGCCACAATAAAAAAGCGGCTGAAAATACGTTTGAAAAGGCGCATAAGATCCTCTCCTCAAAAACCTTCCCTATTTCATGATGAGCTCGTCCCCGCCCCGTTTTCATGGTGAGCCCATTCCCGCCCCGCCCTGCCAACATGAGCAGCACAACGCCCCGCATTCACGAAACTCCCGCTCGCCAACCCCGCAGAAGAATATACTCAAACCCTTCTCCCCGAAAAGCTTCCCTATTCTTAATATAAGCAACTCAACTCTCTACTCTACAACATCGCAAGTCATCGACGCACAGAACTTCCCATAAAACCTTCTCTCTCAATACAGACAGCACAACTTTCTACCCTACAACCCCGCAAGGCGTCGGCACACAAACCTTTCCCCAAAATCTTCCCTATTTTCATGGTAAACTCGTTTCCGCCCCGACCTATCAACACAAGCAGCGCAGTTCCCACGTTCACGAAGCAATCCGCTCTCCCAACGCAGACGATACCGTTCCCCCGCGTTCACTAAATCCAACGCTCGCAAACTCCGCAAATCATCGGCACACAAAACTTCCCGTAAAAACTTCTCTCTTCCAATGCAGACAATTTCGCCCCCGCATTCACTGATCCAACGCTCACCAACCCCGCAAAGCATCAAGCACACAAACCTTTCTCCAAAAAACTCCTCAATCCCAACACAGGCGCTGCACCCCTCTGCCCCGTAAACCCGAAAGGCATAAGCGCCTGAAACCTTCTCACTCCCAATGCAAGCGGTGCAGCTCCCCCTGCTCCGCAAGCCCGCAAAAGGCATTTTGCCGCAGCCCCTCATAGACGGCGATCGCCACACTGTTAGAAAGATTGAGCGAGCGCGCCTCCTCCCGCATGGGAATGCGCACGCATTGCGCGGGATAGCGCACCAAAAGTTCCTCATCCAACCCCTTCGTCTCCCGCCCGAACAAAAGATAGTCCCCCTCGCGCAGCACTGCATCCGTATAGACGCGGCGCGCCTTGGTGGTGAACAGATGGAAGCGGGCATCCGCAGGGCAAGAAGCAAAAAAGGCTTCGAGATCTTCATGGATCACGACCCGTACAAGATGCCAATAATCCAGCCCCGCGCGCTTGAGATATTTATCGGAGATCTCAAACCCGAGCGGCTTTACAAGATGCAGCGTGCAGCCCGTCGCGGCACAGGTGCGCGCAATATTGCCCGCATTCTGCGGGATCTCGGGTCGGTCGAGAACGATATGGAACATAGTTTCTCCGTACATGATTTCTTGTTATTGTACCGCAAACGCCCCGTTTTTGCAAGAGCCCAACCGCAATTCTTAAAAAATTTTCACATTCCCCTTTTAACCCCCTCTTTGATGAAAGCAAGTCCCCGACCCTCGGCTCCCCATGCGGAAACCATTCCCACCCCTTAATGACCTTTGCACTTGAAAGACGCCCACCACCCGCCCCCCTTAACACTCCGCAGGAGTTTTAAGGGGGGATTAAGGGGGGATTGCCTTCCCCCTCGGGGGAAGGTGATTTCCACCCGCCGCGATAGCGGCGGGTGGAAATCGGATGAGGGGAATGCCGCCGAGCGCATCGCGCTCGGCAAATCGCTTCTCCCTCTTGCCTCCCCTTGTTGTTCAAGGGGAGGGTAGGGAGGGGATAAGGTATTTTACCGCCTCCGCCGCCGTCACTGCATTATCACCCCATCCCCTCTGCCCCTACGGGACATCCCCCCTTAAAGCCTTTGGCATTAAGGGGGGCACCACCCGCCCCCCTTAACACTCCGCAGGAGTTTTAAGGGGGGACTAAGGGAGGGATTGCCTTCCCCCGAGGGGGAAGGTGATTTACACCCGCCGCGATAGCGGCGGGTGTAAATCGGATGAGGGGAATGCCGCCGAGCGCATCGCGCTCGGCGGCTCCCCAACACAACAACATCAAAAAAAAGTTCATGCCCCCGCTGCGACAGCGGCGGGGGCATGAATGAAGAAAATCCCCCCTGCCGCCGAGCGCATCGCGCTCGGCGGCTTTCCCCCCTTAAAACAAGTGTTAAGGGGGGCACTACAACCCCCTCACACGCCTATCCCGCACGGGCACCCCCATCCCGCCCCCCTTAACGCGGCAACGCCGCTTTAAGGGGGGACTAAGGGGGATTGCCTTCCCCCTCGGGGGAAGGTGATTTCCACCCGCCGCGACAGCGGCGGGTGGAAATCGGATGAGGGAAATGCCGCCGAGCGCATCGCGCTCGGCGGCTCTCAACACAACAACGCCAAAAAAAGTTCAAGCCCCGCCGCGACAGCGGCGGGGCTTGAATAAAAAATCTCTCTGCCGCCGCAACCGCGGCGCAACCATGAGAAAGAATCCCCCCCAAAAAAAGCATGCCGAGGGAAACCCCCTCGGCACACATTCAGCTCAGATAGTTGCCGCGCGCGCTCTCGTGTACGCGGAAGATGCGCACTTCGCTGCCCGTAGCGGCATCGAGATAGATGAGATACTGCTCCTCGCCGAACGTACAGGCAAACTCATAACAGAGCACCTCCCGCCTGCCGACGGGGATCACGGCAAGATTGCTCGCCTCCACCGTAAGCCCCGGCGCAAGCAGGGCGCGCGCCTCGCCCTCGCTCATCTCGGGCTGCGTCTCCCTGCCGCTGTTTTGGTGATTGAGCAGGTACCCGCGGGCATCCATGCCCACGACGCGCCCCTTCTCTTCGCAGACGCGCACCTGCACCATTGCGGGATAGCACCGCACGCCGTCGACTTCCGCCACATAGGTGATGCTCGCCACCATGCCCGCATCCGAGAACCACGCCGCGGCGAGATCGCCCATCCCGCGCTCCGCAAGAAAGGCGCGGGCGACGGCATCGCAGGAAGCAAGATCGAAGTTCTTCACCGAGCAAGCCTCGTAGGTATCGAAGAAGGCGACTTTACCGCCGCGCTTGGTGACCTGCGCAAAGATCTCCGCCCCGCCCTCATCGATGAGCAAAAAGTTATAGCACTGCATGTCGCGCGCGGAGGTCTCCCCCGTCATGCGCACTTCGGCAATGTGATAGCCCTCGAAGAAGGCACGCACCGCCTCTTCCGCCCCGGCTTCGCCGATCTCGGGCAGCGCCTCCACGCCGTTTTCCTCCACATTGCCCTCCCCGGAAAAGGGCGCATCCGTGATGCGTTCGGGCGGCGCGCCGAGCGCCTCCCCCCACTCCGCAAAGCGGGCGTCCAGCCCGTCCGTCTCCCCGCCGAAGAGGGCGCCGAGCTCGGAAGCAGGCGTGTTGAGCGCAAAGTCGTTCAGGCTCCTCGCGAGCGCGGCGCTGCCCTCGTAGAGGTGAGCGGCAAGCTCCTTCTCCCGCGCGGAGAGCGGCACGCCCGCCGAGAGCTTTTGCAGCATGCGGCACGCGAACATATGCGTGCGGTTGATGAAGGCGGAGATCGCCCCGTCCGCCTCCGCGCCGACGGGGATGCGCTCGAGCGCGCTCTCCATCACGGCGGTATTCGTGAGGATGTCTACGGCGAGCATCCGCTGCTCCTCCGCGCCCGAGGAAACGCGCAGCTTTGCAAGCCCGTCGTCGAGCATCTCCGCCGCGGCGACGAGTTCGAAGAGGGTGGCGCGCCGCGCATTCTCCGCCTGCACCGCCATCTTCTCCATGCGCAGCGCCCCTGCCGTGACGGCGGTCGCGAGCGCAAGACATGCCGCGCCGAGCGTGGTGACGGCGGCGATCCATCCGCCGATGCCGGGCGCGCGCCCCTTCTGTTTGCGCGCCTCCGCGCGTTCGCGCTTTTTCTTCTCCCGCGCGGCGACGCGGCGGGCATGCGCCTCTTTTTTCTTCTCTTCGCGGACATGGTGTGCCCGTTCGCGCTCCGCATCGCGGCGGGCAGCCTTTGCCGCCCGCTCCCGTTTTTCGCGCGCGAGGCGGGCTTTCTTCTCCGCATCGCTCTCCGCGGCGAGCATCTCGCGGCGGGCTGCCTTTTGGGCGCGGCGTTCGGCGCGTTCGCTGTGCGCCGCGGCGCGCTCCTCCATGCGGCGCTCCCGCGCCTTCGCCCGCGCCTCGAGCTTTTTGCCCTTCTCCGTGCGGGCGGCTTGCTTTTTTACCTCCCGCGCCTTTGCCGCCTCAAAGCGCGCATCCGCCGCGGCGCGTTCCTCCCGCGCCGCCTCGGAGTACGCCTGCGCGGCGTCCTCTTCCACCCTCTTTTTTGCGGCGTTTTCTACCTTCTCCGCGCCGCTCGAAACATTCTTCCCGATCTTCTTCATCTCTCCCCTCCTATATCGCAAAGACGTGCTTGCCGATGACGGTCACCGTCTGCCGCTCGAAGATCCACGCGCTCGTGGCAACGGCGGGATTATAGTAGTACAGGCACCCGTAGGTGGGGTCCCACCCGTTCATCGCATCGCGCGCGGCGCTGTACGCCGTCTCGTTGGGCTCCAGGTTGATCTGCCCGTCGTCCACCGCGGTGAACGCGCCCTTCTGGTAGATGACGCCCGCCACCGTGTTGGGGAACTGCGGGCTCTTGACGCGGTTCATGATGACGGCGCCGATGGCGACCTGCCCCGTATAGCTCTCCCCCCTGCCCTCGGCGTAGATCGCCTTCGCCATGAGGTAGAGATCGGACGAGGTATAGCCGTTCGTCCCGCCGGAGCCCCCCTGCCCCGCGAGCACGTTGTACGAGGCGTTCATGCCGAGCGCCTTGTACGTCGCCTTGCCGACGACGCCGTCCGCCGTGAGCCCGTTCTTTTGCTGAAAGGAGATGACCGCCCTGCGCGTGCCCGCGCCGAAGACGCCGTCCACCGCACCCGAATAGTATCCCCAATTTTTGAGGCGGCGCTGCACCTCCTTCACCTCGCCGCCCGTGCTGCCCTGACGGAGCACCGCAGCCTCGGCGGTGACTTCCGCCCCGACGGGCGCTTGCACCGCACAGACGACGCCCGCCGCGCCGCCAAGCAGGGCAAGCGACAGGGCGCCGATCATCCAAGTTTTTTTCATACCTTCCTCCCGATGCTAATTTGCGCGCCGCGCCCCGCTTTTATGCAAAAAAAGAGCGGGACGCTCTTGCGAGCCCCGCCCAAACCTATCTTCCGTGATTTCTCAATCCCTTGGGGTAATGATTTTTTAAGATGCCGCCCGCGCGCTTTCCCATCCCCAACGGATGCCCGCCGTAACCCACGGCGCACCAGCCGCTCCCCGCAGAGGGCAGCGTTTCGCCGCGCAGATAGCGCTCCGCCTCCCCCTCCGAAAGGGGCAAAAAGTGCGCAAACGCCTCCTTCCCGAACGCCATGCAAAGCGCGTGAGCGGGCGTGAAGCGCCTGCCGTCGAACGCGCCGAGCTCCACGCCGATGCGCAGCACCGCCGCGCGGAGCGCGGGCATGCCCGCGGGCAGCAGATACAGCCTGCCCTCCCGCACCGTCACTTCGCCTGCGGGCTTTTGCAGGAAAAATTCCGAGGCAAACGCCGCATACGCCCGCTCCGCCGCCCCGTCCCGCCGCACGGCAAAGGCGGGCGCCTCGCCGCGCGCCGCACCGCGCTTTTCCAGCACCGCCGCGTACTGTCCCTCGCCGCGCACCTCGTGCGGGAGGAGGAGGCGCTGCTGCGTGCAGGAAAATTCGGGATGGCGGCGCAAAAACGCCTCTACCTGCCCCTCGTTCTCGGCAGCCTCAAAGGTGCAGGTGGAATACACGAGCCTGCCGCCGCCCCGCAGCATCTCCGCCGCCGCATCTAAGATCGCCCCTTGGCGAAGGGCGCACCGCGCCACGTTTTCCTCGCTCCACTCCGAGATCGCGTTCCCGTCCTTGCGGAACATCCCCTCGCCCGAACAGGGCGCATCGACGAGGATCTTATCGAAGTAGGCGGGAAAGTCTGCGGCGAGCGCTTTGGGATCGGCGCTCGTAACGGCGCAGTTGCGGATGCCGAGCCGCTCGACGTTCTGCGAGAGGATGCGCGCGCGGGAAAAGACGTATTCGTTGGCGATGAGCACGCCCTCCCCCCGCATGGCGGAGGCGAGCTGCGCCGTCTTTCCGCCCGGCGCGGCGCACAGATCGAGCACCCGCTCAAACGGCTGCGCCTCCAACAGGGCGGCAGGCATCATGGCGCTCGGCTCCTGCGCATAGATGAGCCCCGCATGGTGCACGGGGAGCGCGCCCACCTTCTCCCGATCGGTATAAAACCCGTCCGCCGCCCACGGCACGGGCGCGGTGCAGTACGGAAAGAGCGCGCCAAGCGCCAAAGGCGCAATTTTCAGGGAATTGGCGCGCACGCCGCGCACGGGCGGCTCCTCCATAACGCGCAAAAAGGCGGGGAAGCCCTCTCCCAGCCTTTTTTGCATGCGGTCAAGATATGCCTGCGGCAGCCTCATAGCCCCTCCAATGCGTGTTCGAGATTTTCCAGCGGGACGAACGTCGCCCCCGCGGTGAGGGCGTTCTGAAAGCGCACCCCGCCCTGCCCGCGCGCAATGTAGACGTTGCACTCCCCGGGGCGGGAGGTGTACTTCCCGCCCGAGGCGAAGATGGCGGCGACGAGGTGCACAGACATGGGTACCTCCTCCTCCACCTCCTTGGAAAAGCAGAACACCTTCCCCTCGAGCGTGCCCCCCTTCTTGCGGCGGTGCATGTATTTGTTGACGTAGCGGTAAAACTCCTCGTGCGCCTTGGCTCTGCGGTCGCGCTCCTCGTCCCGCTCGGCAATGTAATTTTTCAGCCCCTGCGAGGCGAGCGGCGCGATCTTGCCGCCCGCAATGTGCCCCGCGCGGATGCGGTAGCGGGAGACGAGCTCCAACACATTCCCCGCGCCCTCGCGCGCGACGAGCGCCTGGCAGACGCGCATGGTGGCGTAGGCGTCGTCCACCGCGCGGTGGGGCGTGAACTCCACGCCCAGCTCCTCCGCCATCGCCCCCAGCCCGAGCTGACGGGAAAAGGACTTCGTCATGTTCATGTAGATGAACTGCGTATCGTAAAAATCAAATTGGAAGGAAGGGAGCTTGTAGCGGCGCGTCTCCAAATTGAGGTAGTTCACGTCGTTGAGCGTGGCATGCCCTAAGACGATGTGCTCCTTATCTTCGAGAAGCGCCTTGATGCGCCCATACGCCGCGGGAAAGGGCGGGTACTTTTTGAAGTCTTCGTACACATAGGGCAGCACCAGCCCCTCCTTGCCCTTGCGGTCGGTGAGGCGGAACTTCCCCTTGGGGTTGAGGAGGATATCCTCCCGCTCCAAAACGTTGAACTTCTCGTCCGTGAGCACATACCCGAAGGCGCAGATCTTGGCGACGTTTTTGAAGACGCACGCGCACTCGATATCGAAAAAGACGTATTTCATTGCTTGGGTACGAGCTTTTCCGTGCCGCCCATGTAGGGGCGGAGCACTTCGGGGATGTCCACGCTGCCGTCCTCGTGCAGGTGATTTTCAAGGAAGGCGATGAGCATTCTCGGCGGCGCGACCACGGTATTGTTGAGGGTGTGGGCAAAGGCGCTCCCCTTTTCGCCCTTGTAGCGGATGCCGAGGCGGCGCGCCTGCGCATCGGTGAGGTTGGAGCACGAGCCGACTTCGAAATACTTCTTCTGGCGGGGGCTCCATGCCTCCACGTCGCAGCTGCGGTATTTGAGGTCGGCAAGATCGCCCGAGCAGCACTCGAGCTGGCGCACGGGGATGCCCATCGAGACGAAGAGCTCCACCGTGTAGTGCCACATCCTGTCGTACCACAGCTCGCTCTCTTCGGGCTTGCAGATGACGATCATCTCCTGCTTTTCAAACTGATGGATGCGGTAGATGCCGCGCTCCTCGATGCCGTGCGCGCCCTTTTCCTTGCGGAAGCAGGGCGAATAGCTCGTAAGGGTGAGCGGGAGGCGCTTTTCTTCGAGCGTGGTGTTCATGAACCGCCCGATCATGGAGTGCTCGCTCGTGCCGATGAGGTAGAGATCCTCCCCCTCGATCTTATACATCATGCCCTCCATTTCCTCGAAGCTCATCACGCCCGAAACGACGTCCGAACGGATCATAAAGGGCGGGATGCAGTAGGTGAAGCCCTTGCCGATCATAAAATCGCGCGCATAGGCGAGCACGGCGGAGTGCAGGCGGGCAATGTCGCCCGTCAGATAGTAGAACCCCTGCCCCGAGGTGCGGCGGGCGCTGTCGAGGTCGATGCCCGCAAGGCGCTCCAAAATATCGAGGTGATAGGGCACTTCGAAATCGGGCACCTTGGGCTCCAAAAAGCGCTGCCGCTCGACGTTTTCGCCATCGTCCTTGCCGACGGGCGTCTCGTCGGAGATAAAATTGGGGATGCGCATCATCACGGCTTTCAGGCGGGCGCCGACTTCCTCCGCCTCCGTCTCGATCTCGGCAAGGCGGGCGGCATCCGCGTTCACCTGCGCCTTTACCGCCTCCGCCTCCTCCGTCTTCTTCTCGCGCATGAGCGCGCCGATGCGCTTGGAGAGCGCGTTGCGCGAGGCGCGGAGGCTGTCGCCCTCCGTCTGCAAAGCGCGGCGCTTCTCGTCGAGGGCGAGCGCCTCGTCGACGAGCGGAAGCTTCTGATGCTGGAATTTTTTCTCGATATTTTTGCGCACGCGGTCGGGCTCGCTGCGCAGGATGGCAATGTCGATCATATCCTTCTCCGTGGAATAAATTGTAAGATTTTCCCATATTATACACCCGCGCGCCCGAAAAAGCAACCTTTCCGAAAGAGAAAGGCGCCGCCGCGCGAAAAAAATCGCAAAAGCCCTGCACGGATATTTTGACTTTTGCGCGCGCACGGTGTATAATGGAGGAGCAGATATAGCGCCGCCGCGGACATGGTGCGCGCATTTGATGCAAATTTTGCGGGAGAATTACCCCATTGAAAGAGAAAATACAACAACCCAAAACAGAAAACGAGGCACCCATGCCCGAAGGTGAAGCCCCGGAGCCGCAGCAAACGGCGCCGCGGCGCTTTGCCTCGCGCGTGCTCGACGGCGCCGCCCGCAAGGAAGAGGACGGCAGCCGCAGGGCGCTCATGAAAAAATTCCGCCGCGCCAAGGAGATTCCCGCGGCGGAGGAAGTGGAGCGCTTTGCGCCCTCGCCCGATAAGGGGCTCACGGAAGAACAGGTAGAGACGCGCTTTTCGCAGCTCCTCTTCAACGACGTCAACAAAAAATATTCCAAGTCTTACGCGAGCATCTTCGTCGGCAACATCTGCACCTTTTTCAACCTGCTCTGCCTCATCGTCGCCATCGCGCTCGCCTACGCGGGCGCACCCCTCTCGCAGTTCCTCTTTGTGGCGATCTTCGCGGCAAACCTCATCATCGGCATCGTGCAGGAGCTCCTTGCAAAAAAGCAGATCGATAAGCTCTCCGTGCTCATCTCGGCAACGGCGAAGGTCATGCGGGACGGGGTGAAGACGGAACTCTCCGTGCGGGAGATCGTCCTCGACGACATCGTGCTCCTCGAAGCGGGGCAGCAGATCCCCGCCGACTGCATTTTGCTGGACGGCAACGTCGAAGTCAACGAAGCCCTCCTCACGGGCGAGAGCGTCCCCGTCAAAAAGGCGCCCGGCGAGACGCTGTACGCGGGCTCCTATGTGGCGAGCGGGGCGTGCCGCGTCCGCGCCGACAAGGTGGGCAAGGCAACGTATATCAACAGCCTCACCTCCAAGGCAAAAAAATACAAGAAGCCCAAGTCGGAGATCATGAACTCCATCCGCCTCTTCATCCGCGTGATCGGCGTGATGATCCCCCTCGTTGCGGCGGCAATGTTCTGGGTGAATTGGCAGGCGACGGCGGGCGCACTCAACGAGACGATCATGTTCACCTCGGCGGTCATCATCGGCATGATCCCCTCGGGGCTGCTGCTGCTCACCTCGTTTGCGATGGCGATCGGCGTGAGAAGGCTTGCCAAAAAACAGACGCTCGTGCAAGATCTTTACTCGCTCGAAATGCTCGCCCGCGTCAACGTGCTCTGCCTCGATAAGACGGGCACCATCACCGACGGCAGGATGACGGTGAACGACTGCATGATCCTCAACAACTATGTGGATAACTCCCTCGAGGAGATCATGGGCAGCATGCTCGGCGCCCTCGAAGATAACAATCAGACGTCCATCGCCCTCTACAACCGCTTCGGGCACTCCAACGCCCTGCAGGCGACGGCGACCATCCCCTTCTCGAGCAAGCGCAAGCTCTCCGCCGTCACCTTCGGCGAGGCGGGCACCTTTGCGATGGGCGCGCCCGAGTTCGTGCTGCGCCCCATGCCCACCAAGATTGATAAGATCGTAAAACAGTATGCCGCGGCGGGGCTCAGAGTGCTGCTGCTCGCCTATTCGCCCAACCCCATTTCGGGCGGGCGGCTGCCCTCCCTCTTCCGCCCCGCGGCGATCATCACTCTTGCCGATAATATCCGCCCGGACGCCATCGAGACCATCAAATGGTTCCGCGAGAACGACGTGGACATCAAGATCATCTCGGGCGACAACCCCGTGACCGTCTCGGAAGTGGCGCGCCGCGTCGGCGTGAAAAATGCGGGGCAGTACATCTCGCTCGACGGGCTCACCGACCTCGAAGTGGAGAACGTCGCCAACCAATACACCGTGTTCGGGCGAGTGACGCCCGAGCAGAAGGCGGTGCTGGTGCGCACCATCAAAAAACAGGGCAACACCGTCGCCATGACGGGCGACGGCGTGAACGACATCCTCGCCTTAAAGGAAGCCGACTGCGCTGTCTCCGTTGCCTCCGGCAGCGAGGCGGCGCGCAACGTCTCCCACCTCGTGCTGATGGACAACAACTTCCTGACGCTCCCGAGCGTCGTGTACGAGGGGCGGCGCGTCATCAACAACATCAAATCGAGCGCTTCGCTCTACATTATGAAGACGCTCTTCACCGTGCTCCTCGCGATCTTCTGCTTTGCCATCGGTTCGCAGTACTTCTTTACGACCAACAACATGCTGCTCTTTGAGACGCTCGTGACGGCGCTGCCCTCGATGGTGCTCGCCCTGCAACCCAACGGCGACCGCGTGAAGGGGAAATTTATCCCGTTCGTCCTATCGCGGTCCATCCCGGGCGCGGTGACGCTGTTTTTGTGCGTGCTCGCCGTATATACGGGCATCGCGCTGCTGCCAAATCAGTTCGGCGCCCTCCGCGTGACGCTCGGCAGCGAGCCGCTCATCAACCCCCTCTTCGTGCTTGCGGTCACATTCGGCGGGCTTGTGATGCTCTTCCGCATCCTGCAGCCCTTCAACGGGCTCCGCTTTATCACTTACGCCGTCTCGGTGGGGATCACGATCCTCGTGCTTGCCGTTCCCGTACTCGGCGAGATCGTGTATACGGGATGGACGGAAGTCGGGCTGGATTTTACGCAGATCCTCTATATCTGCTGCATTGTGCTCGCCGCATTCCCCATCTCCAACATGCTGGTAAAACTGTGCGATCTGATGAACCCTTCCGAATAAACAGCACATTTTTGTAAACGTTGCAAATCATTTAGAAGCGCCGCCCGCCGTGCAAATTGCACGGCGGGCGGCGCTTCTATGCCCTGTTTTTTACAAAAACAGGCGTATTTTTCTGCACAAACACCCCCGATTTTTGCACGCAAGGGGGCTTTTTTTGCACATTTTACCCCGTTTTTTTGCACAAAAAGGGGCGATTTTTGCACGGCGGATTTATACGCCGTACTGCTTGCGGTAGGCGCGCATTGCCGCCAAATGTTCCTTGCCTGCGATGACGCCCTCTTCGATCGCCGCAATGATATCTTCCACCGTGACGATGGAATAGACCTTCACGCCGAATTCTTCGAACGCCTCCTGCACGGCGGACTTTTCGCCCGTGCCCTTCTCCTGACGGTCGACGGAGATGATCATTGCCGTTACGTCTACCTCCGCCTCGGCTTTGATCTTGGGCAGCACCTCGCGGAGTGCCTTGCCCGAGGTCATCACATCTTCGATGATGGCGACCTTATCCCCTTTTTGGAGCGCCTGCCCGACGAACATGCCGCCCTCGCCGTGATCTTTGACCTCTTTCCGGTCAAAGCAGAAGCCGACATCTGCGCCGTGATTTTTGGCGAGCGCGATGGCGGTTGCGACGGCGAGCGGGATGCCCTTGTAGGCGGGTCCGATGAGCGTTTTGGCATCGACCTTGTGCTCCAAAAAGCACTCCGCATAGTACTCGCCGAGCGCGGCGATCTGCGAGCCCGTGCGGTACTTGCCCGCATTGATGAAATAGGGCGCCTTTCTGCCGCTCTTCAACGTGAAGTCGCCAAAGAGCAGCACCTCGTTTTCTACCATGAACTGAATAAAACGTTGTTTGTAAGTGAGCATAACTTCCTCCTTCGAAATAAAAACCTGTTTTAATTGAGTTGCAGCGTATCCGTGAGTTCGGAGACCTTTGCGATGCCATGTTTCTCGCACCACTCGTTGAGCCCTGCGATGATCTTGGGGCAGGCGCGCGTATCGGTAAAGTTCTGCGTGCCCACCTGCACCGCCGCGGCGCCCGCCATCATGAACTCGATGGCATCCTCCGCGCAGGTGATGCCTCCCATCCCGATGACGGGGATGGAGACGGCGTGCGCCGCCTCGTACACCATGCGCACGGCGATGGGCTTGATGCCCGCGCCCGAGACGCCGCCCGTGTTGTTGGCGAGGATGGGACGGCGGCGCTCGATATCGATCGCCATGCCCGTGAAGGTGTTGACGAGGGAGAGACAATCCGCGCCGCCGCGCGCCGCCGCCTCCGCATTTTTGGCGATGCTCTCCACATTGGGCGAGAGCTTGACGATGAGGGGCGTATCGGGGCATGCCGCCTTGGCGCGGGCGGTGACTTCCGCAATGCTCTCCGGACGGATGCCAAACGCCATGCCGCCGCAGCGGACGTTGGGGCAGGAGATGTTCAGCTCGATGAAATCGACGAGCCCGTTCAGGCGGGCGCAGACGCCCTCGTAATCTTCCAACGTGCGCCCCACCGCGTTGGCGATGACGCACGTTTTTTGTTTGAGCCAAGCGAGGTCTTCGGCGATGAACTTCTCCACGCCGGGATTTTGCAATCCGACGGCGTTTAAGATGACGCCGCGGCTCTCCGCGATGCGCGGCACGGGGTTGCCCGCCCACGGCGTGAGGGCGATGCCCTTGGTCGCCACGCCGCCCAAGCAGGAAATATCGTAAATTTCATCGAACTCGCGCCCGAACCCGAAGGTGCCCGACGCGGTGATGACGGGATTTTTCAGCGTTTTCCCGCACAGCGTTACCGAAAGATCAGCCATTGTTTTCTCCTTTTTTCCCTCATAAGCCGACGTCCGAGATCTCGAAGACGGGACCGTCTTTGCAGACGCGGGCGTGGGCGCCATCCGTCTTTTCGCACACGCACACGAGGCACGCGCCGATGCCGCAGCCCATGCGCTCTTCGAGCGAGACGTAGGTGGGCACGTTCTTGCCCGCCATTGCCGCTTTGAGCGCACGGAGCATGGGCATGGGTCCGCAGGCGAGCACGACGTCGGGCTTGACCTCCTCGAAATCGCGCATGAACGCCTGCACCGCCGTGCCGTGGAAGCCGACGGAGCCATCATCCGTGGCGATGACGAGCTTTTCGCCCCGCCTCATCTCGTACTCCATGCAAAGCGCCGCGTGGTTGCGGAAGCCCATATAGGCGTAGACCTGCTTTGTCTTGCTGTATGCGCGGATGGCGGAGATGAGCGGGAAGATGCCCACGCCGCCGCCCACGACGGCGATCTTCTTTTCCTGCTCCTGCACATAAAACCCGTTGCCGAGGGGAAGGAGGACGGAGAGCTTTTCGCCCGCCTTATACTCGCGCGCCAAGGCGCGCGTGCCGCCCCCTTTGAGGCGGTAGCAGACGGTGATGCGCTCCCCTTCCGCCTTGCAGACGGCGATGGGACGGCGGAGCGGGAACCCGCCCACGCCCACCATGCAGAACTGCCCGGGGCGGACGGCGATCTCATCCTCCGTGGCGAATGTGAGCGTATACACCTCGTCGGCGATGCGCTTGTTTTCGAGCACCGTAGCCGTTACTTCGCGCATATCTCCCCCAATACGGACGCAAGGTCCGCCTTCATCGCAAGGCAGGCTTCCCGCGCCGCCCCGTAATACGTGCCGCCGTTTTTCTTATACGCGGTGAGAATGCCGCGCGAATTGTTGACGACGCCGCCCAGACCGCGCGCGTCGAAGCAGTTTTTCAGCATTTCGGCTTTGCCGCCCTGCGCGCCGTAGCCGGGAATGAGGAAGAAGGTGTGCTTCAACCGTTCGCGGAGGATCTTCGCCTCGGCGGGATGCGTCGCGCCGACGACCGCGCCGACGGCGGAATAGCCGTATCTGCCGACCATGTCCGAACCCCAGCCCTCGACCATGTCGCCCATGCACTCGTACACGGTGCGCCCGTCGGCGAGTTTTAAATCCTGCAATTCGCCCGACGAGGGGTTGCTCGTCTTGACGAGAATAAACAGACCGCGATCGAACGCCTTGCAGTCGTCGAGGAAGGGCTGTACGCCGTCCGTGCCGAGATAGGCGTTGACGGTGAGGAAGTCGCACCCCGCGACGGAGACGCTCTCGCTCCCGAGCGACGTTTCACCGAGGTACGCCGCAGAATAGCGCGCGGCGGTCGAACCGATGTCGTTGCGCTTGCAGTCGGCAATGACGATCAGCCCCTTCTCCTTCGCATACGCGACGGTGTTCAGGAACGCCCGCACGCCCGCCGCGCCGTACTGCTCGTAATAGGCGATCTGCACCTTGACGGAGGGGACGATGTCGCACACGCTTTCGATGAGCTTGAAGTTGAACTGCCCGATGGCGTTTGCCGCGTCCTCGCAGGTCTTTACGCCCGCGCGCAGTTCGTCGGGCAGGTAGTCGAGCTGGGTATCCAGCCCCACGCAGGTGGGGTTTTGGGTTTGGATGATTTTTTCGATGAGGGTATCGATGATCACGCTTATATTCTCCTATAAAATATTCTCTGTTGTAAAGTTGATTGTGAAAGTGGTTGGCGGCTTCGCTTTTTGAGGTTTATCCCCCCTGCCGCCGCGAAAGCGGCGGCTTTCCCCCCTTAAAACAAGTGTTAAGGGGGGCGGGAAAACTCCCTCAGTCTCGCTTACGCTCGACAGCTCCCTCAAAGAGGGCGCCAAGGGATGGATGTCGTTGCGCCGACTTCTTTTATCCCCCCTGCCGCCGCAAAAGCGGCGGCTTTCCCCCCTTAAAACAAGTGTTAAGGGGGGCGGGAAAACTCCCTCAGTCTCGCTTACGCTCGACAGCTCCCTCAAAGAGGGCGCCAAGGGATGGGGAGCGGGAGACGGGTATAACAACCCCTCCGTCTTGCCTACGGCAATCCACCTCCCCTTACACAGGGGCGGCA
>CALVLO010000003.1 GCA_944338265.1 uncultured Clostridia bacterium | reverse complement strand
TGCGCGCATCGGCTCTGTACATTTACAAGCGCTCCATCGCGGACATGGGTGGGGGAAATTGTGTGATAAACGCGCGCGGCGCGGGCATGGTGCCCGCGCCGCGCGCTCTTTCTTTTATCATGCAAAAATATCGTCTGCGCTGCCAGGCGCCTCGATGTGTTCGCCCGTAAGGAGATTGCGGTCGAACTCTTCGCGGGGGAGGGCGGCGCCGCCCACTGCATCCCAAAAGAGCAGCATGCGGTAGGTGCTCGTGCTGACAGCCCGCTCAAAGAGGTCTTCCGCCCGCTGTACGGGCGGGAGCCCCGCCGCGTTGGCGGCACGCTCGAACGCCTCGCCGCCGAGGACGTCCGCCTGCGGCTCGCGTGCGGGATACATACAGGAGAGGGCGCGGATGTGCAGCAATTTATCGAGGCGCGCCCAGCGCCGCTGCGAGGCGTAGCACTTGCGGTGGAAGAGCATGAGGTACTTCTGAAAGCCGACGAGCGCGCTCTTCATGGCGCCGTGCGGCACCGTCTGCCCGAGTGCCGAAGAGGCGTGCTTCCAAAGGGGCTTGATCGCGCTCTCCAGCGCCGTTACGTCGGGGAAGGGGTAGCGCTCTGCCTCCTGCCCGCGCAGCTTGCGTGCAAAGTACACATCCCAGTCGTTTTCGATACGCTGATGCTCGCGGGGCTTGCAGCAGTGCTGCTCCATATAGCGGTAGACAAAGGGATGGAACGCCACGTCGGCGCAGTAGTGCGAGATGTAGCCGAGGCAGTATGCGAGCGGCGCGCTGCGCTGCTCTTTGGGGAGCTTTTTCAAAAAGCCGGCAAAGATGGTAAAGAGCTCATACACGCGGTGGCGGTGCAGATACTTCCCGAAGTTGATCTTTTCTTTGGCAGCTGTTGCAAAAAAGAAGGGGTCGGGTCCCTGCGCACCCAAAAAAAAGGCTGCGGGCGCCTCTTCGATGGCAGTCCGCAAGATGGAGGGGAGGCGCTTGCCCGCCTCTTCGGCAATGAGTTGATGGGTGATGGCAGATGGCATGTTGCTTTTCTCGAGTATGTGCGTTTTTCGGCGGTCAATTCTGCGCGGGCAGGCGGCGCGCGCCAAAGATGGCGGTGCCGAGGCGGAGCATGTTTGCGCCGTGCGCGAGGCAGAGCTCCCAATCGCCGCTCATGCCCATGGAGAGCCAGCGGATGTTTTCATCTTCCGCCTTGGCGCGGTCGAAGAGGGCGCGCATCTTTTGCACGAGCGCCGCCTTTTCCGCTTCGCTGCCCGCAAGGGGGAGCATCGCCATAAAGCCGCGCACGTTCAGCCCCGACGTGGCGCGGATGCGCCCGTATGCCGCCCAAGCCTCCTCAAAGGCATAGCCGCTCTTGCTTTCCTCGCAGCCGATATTCACCTCGAGGAGGACGTCTTGCACGACGCCCGCTCTTTGGCAGCGCTTGGAGAGCTCGCAGGCGAGTTCGTCCCGATCGAGCGATTGCAGGAGATAGGTCTTCCCCACGAGGTATTTTACCTTGTTCGTCTGCAAATGCCCGATGAAGTGGCGGTTGCCGCCGCGGACGAGATCGTACTTTTCGCGGAACTCCTGTACCTTGTTCTCGCCGACGTCGCAAATGCCCGCCGCGATCACGGCGTTGATCTCCTCGGGCGTGCGCGTCTTGGTCGCCGCCACGAGCGTGACCGCCTCGCCGAAGCAATTGCCCTCATTGAGCCGCGCTTTGAGTGCGGCGGCGTTTTGCGCGATCTCCTCTATCATGATATGCGCTCCGCAATGCGTTGTGCCATCTCGTGGCAGCCGATCTGTTTTGTGCCCGCAGAATAGATATCCGCCGTGCGGTAGCCCGCCGCGAGCGTCTTGGAGACGGCAGCCTCCACCGCGGCGTATTCTTCGTTCAAGCCGAAAGAGTCGCGCAGCATCATCGCCGCCGAGAGGATGGTCGCAATGGGGTTCGCCTTGTCCTGCCCCGCAATGTCGGGCGCGGAGCCGTGGATGGGCTCGTACAGCCCGCGCGTGCCGTCGCCGAGCGACGAGGAGGCGAGCATGCCGATGGAGCCCGTGACCTGCGCGGCTTCGTCCGAGAGGATATCGCCGAACATGTTGGAGGTGAGCAGGATATCGAACTGCGCGGGATTTTTGACGATCTGCATGGCGGCGTTATCGACGAGCATATCCTCCACCGTCACTTCGGGGTAGTGCGCTTCCGCATAGGCGTGCACCGTCCTGCGCCACAGGCGGGAGCTCTCTAACACGTTCGCCTTATCCACCGAGATGATGCGCTTGGTGCGCTTCATCGCAAGTTCGCAGGCGATCTTCGTGATGCGCTCGATCTCCTTTACCGAATATTTTTCGGTATCCCATGCGGTTGCGCCCATTGCCTCATCCGTGCCCGTGCCGCGTTCGCCGAAGTAGATGCCGCCCGTCAGCTCGCGCACGACGATGATCTCGATGCCGCCCTCCACGAGCGCTCGTTTGAGCGGGGAGGCATCTGCGAGCGCCGCCCAGAGCTTTGCGGGGCGGATGTTCGAATACAGCCCGAGCGCCTTGCGGATGGCGAGCAAGCCCGCCTCCGGGCGCTTTTCGGCGGGGAGCGCCAAGATGCGCTTGTCGCCCACCGCGCCGCCGACTGCGCCAAGGAGCACGCTGTCGGCGGCAAGGCAGCGCTCCACCGTGTGCGCGGGGAGGGGCTCGCCCGTCTCTTCGAGCGCGCGGATGCCGATGGGCAGGTGCTCAAAGGTAAAGGTGTGCCCGTAGGCTTCGCCGACTTTTTGTAAGACGGTGATCGCGCCGTCCGTGATCTCGGGTCCGATGCCGTCTCCCGCGAGTACTGCAATATGCTTTTTCATGGCAACTCCTTATTTGAGCGACTTCAACAGCCCGCCCGCATCGACGATCTTTTGGATAAATTCGGGGAAGGGCTGCGCGGTGAACTGCTCGCCCGTCGTCTCGTCTGTGATCACGCCCTTGGCAAGGTCGCAGCGCACCACGTCGCCCGCCTTGATGCGCTTTACCGCCGCGGGGCATTCGAGAATGGGCAGCCCGATGTTGATGGCGTTGCGGTAGAAGATGCGCGCAAAGGTGTTTGCGATGACGAGGGAGACGCCGCTCGCCTTGATGGCGATGGGGGCGTGCTCGCGCGAGGAGCCGCAGCCGAAGTTGTCCTCCGCCACGATCACATCGCCCGTTTGCACCTTTTTGGTAAAATCGGGATCGATATCCTCCATGCAGTGGGCGGCGAGCTCCTCCGCCGATGTGGTGTTGAGATAGCGGGCGGGGATGATGACGTCGGTATCCACGTCGCTGCCAAACTTGTGTACGGTGCCTTTTACGATCATTTTACGACCTCCTTTGCCGTCGCCAATCTGCCCAAGACCGCGCTCGCCGCCGCCGTGTAGGGGGAGGCAAGGTAGATCTCGCTCGTCACATGCCCCATCCGCCCCACAAAGTTGCGGTTGGTGGTGGAGACGCAGCGCTCATGATCGGCAAGAATGCCCATGTGCCCGCCGAGGCAGGGTCCGCAGGTGGGGGTGGAGAACACCGCGCCCGCTTTGACGAAGATCTCGGCAAGCCCCTCGCGCACCGCCTGCAGATACACTTCCTGCGTGGCGGGGATGACGATGCACCGCACGTTCTTTGCGACCTGCCTGCCCTTTAAGATCTCTGCCGCCTGCCTCAGATCGGAGATGCGCCCGTTGGTGCACGAACCGATGACGACCTGATCGATGGTGGTCTCCTCCCACGCCGTTTTGGTGTTTTCGGGCAGATGGGGGAAGGCAACGGTGGGGCGAAGCGCGGAGAGGTCGATCTCATACGTCTTCTCGTATTCGGCGTCGGCATCCGCCTCGTAAATTTTTACGGGGCGGCGAAAGCGCCCCTGCATGTAGGCGAGCGCCGCCTCGTCTACGGGGAAGATGCCGTTCTTCGCGCCCGCTTCGATCGCCATGTTGCATACGGTGAACCGATCGTCCATCGAAAGGGCGGAGACGCCCTCGCCCGTGAACTCCATGCTCTTGTAGAGCGCGCCGTCCACGCCGATCATGCCGATGATATGTAAGATGAGGTCTTTCCCCGTTACATAGGGGGGGAGTTTGCCTTTGAGTACAAAGCGGAGGGCGGCGGGCACTTTGAACCAGCACTGCCCCGTCATCATGCCGGCGGCGAGGTCGGTAGAGCCAACGCCCGTCGAAAACGCGCCCAGCGCGCCGTAGGTGCAGGTGTGGCTGTCTGCGCCGATCACGCAGTCTCCCGCGCCCACAAGCCCCTGCTCGGGCAGCAGCGCGTGCTCAATGCCCATGCGCCCCACGTCGAAGAAGTTTTCCACGCCCTCGCGCGCGGCAAATTCACGCGTGCACTTGACCTGGCAAGCCGCCTTGATATCTTTGTTGGGCGTAAAGTGATCCATTACGAGGGCGACGCGGGCGGGATCTTTTACATGCCCGCCCACCTTTTCCATCTCTTTGACGGCGACGGGTGCCGTAATGTCGTTGGCGAGCGCCATATCCAGCTCCGCCACGATAAGCTGCCCCGCCGTTACCGCATCGAGCCCCGCGTGTGCGGCGAGGATCTTCTGCGTCATCGTCATTCCCATGATCTCTCTCCTTAAATTTGTTTGACAAGAGTATAGCACATGTGTTATACTGCCGTCAATCATTTGAAAAATGAATTATTGCATAAGGGCTATCGAAAAATCGCATGAATACGGAAACACTGCGCACCTTTTTGCTGCTGGTCAAATATAAGAATTTTACGCGCGTTGCAGAGCGCCTCTTTGTGGCGCAGTCCACCGTTACCAACCGCATCGCAGAGCTCGAACGGGAGACGGGCGTGCGCCTTCTGCGCCGCGAGATGCGCTCCGTTGCGCTCACCGAGGAGGGGAAGACCTTTTACGAGTACGCGCGGCGCATCGTCGAGATGGAGGAGGCGTGCTTTTCCGCCGTCAAGGGCGGCGTGCGGCAGATCAGGCTCGGCACCACCAACGCCATCTACGAGGGCGCGCTCAAAGAGCGGGTGCTCCGCGGCGTGGCGGAGGGCGGCGCCTACCGCATCACGCTCGGGCACAGCGCGGAGCTTTTGGAGATGCTCTTCGACGGGCTGCTGGACGCCGCTTACGTCTACCAGAGCGTCAAGCGGGCGGGCTATACCTGTACGCCCTTCTCCGAGGATGAGCTCGCGCTGCTCGTGCGGGCAGATCAAAACACCTTTCCCGCGGGGATCGCGCGCAGACAGCTCTCGGCGCTTCCCTGCGCCATGTGCAACTTTTCGCTCGCAGAGATCGGCTCGTATCTGCGCGAGCTCTTTCCCGCGGGGCATGTGTTCCCCTTTGAGGTGGATAACTCCAACAAGGTAAAGGATTTCCTTGCCGCGGGGCTCGGCTATGCGTTTTTGCCGCGCGGCATCGTGAAAAAGGAGCTCGAAAGCGGGCTTTTGTGCGAGGTGAAGCCGCTCGATTTTGCCTGTATGAAGATCCTGAGCCACCGCGTCTGCCGTGCGGACGAAGAGCAGCGGTATTTTTAAGGCGCAAAACAGAGAAGCCGCCCGCCTGCAAAACGCAGGCGGGCGGCTTGCCATCTTAAAACTTTTTGAAGATCGCGCCGTCGGAGGCGGAGGTCACGAATGCGCGGTAGCGCTTCAAATAGCCCTCTACGGGTTTTTCGAGGGGCACAAAGGCTTTCAGCCGCGCCTCGATCTCCCGTTCGGGGACGAGGAGATCGATCTTGCCCTTTTGGATATCGATCTCGATCATGTCGCCCTCTTTGACGATGCCGATCACGCCGCCTGCCGCCGCTTCGGGGCAGACGTGCCCGATCGCCGCACCGCGCGTCGCGCCCGAAAATCTGCCGTCCGTGATGAGCGCCACCGTATCGCCCAAGCCCGCGCCCACGATGGAGGAGGTGGGGGAGAGCATCTCGCGCATGCCGGGGCCGCCCTTGGGACCTTCGTAGCGGATGACGACGACGTCGCCCTTATGGATCTTGCCCGTGGTGATCGCCTCCATGGCAGCCTCTTCGGAGTCGAAGACGCGCGCGGGACCCTTGTGGTGGTACATTTTGGGATCGACCGCGCTCTTTTTGACGACCGAGCCCTCTCTTGCAAGGTTGCCCTTCAAAATGGCGAGCCCGCCGTAGGGGGAATAGGGATCGTTCACGGGGCGGATGATGGTATCGTCCGTGACGCGGGCGTTTTTGGTGAGTTCATCCTGCGTGCAGCCCGCCACCGTCTGCGCGGAGCCATCGAAGAGGCCGGCATCGATGAGGCGGCGGATGACGGCGGAGATGCCGCCCACGTCGTTGAGTTCCTCGATGTAGTGCTCGCCCGCGGGCGCAAGGCGGCACAGATTGGGCGTTGTGGCGCTGATTTCGTTCATCGTATCGATGGAGAGCTGCGCTTTGGAGAGCCCGAGCTCGCTCGCGAGCGCAAGAAGGTGGAGCACGGAGTTGGAGGAGGCGCCGATCGCCATATCCACGCGCTCCGCGTTTTTGATTGCCGTCGGCGTGAGGATGTCGCGCGGGCGGACATTCTTTCTGAGCAGCTGCATCACCGCCTCGCCCGTGCGCTTTGCAAGCGCGAGCCGCGCCGACCACACGGCGGGGATGGTGCCGTTGCCCGGAAGCGCCATGCCGAGCGCTTCGAGAAGGCAGTTCATCGAATTTGCCGTGAACATGCCCGAGCACGACCCGCACGAGGGGCATGCCGCGCACTCGTAGCGGGTGAGTTCCGCCTCGTCGATCTTGCCTGCGCTGTATGCGCCCACTGCCTCGAACATGGAGGAGAGGGAGAGTTTTTTGCCGTCTTTGTGCCCTGCGAGCATGGGCCCGCCCGAGACGAACGCGGTGGGAACGTTCACGCGCACCGCGCCCATCAGCATGCCGGGGATGATCTTATCGCAGTTGCCGACGAAGACGAGCGCATCGAAGGCGTGCGCGTTTGCCAAGATCTCGGCGCTGTCGGCAATGATCTCGCGGGAGGGGAGGGAATAGCGCATCCCCTTGTGCCCCATCGCAATGCCGTCGCATACGCCGATGCAGGGCACGATGACGGGCTTGCCGCCCGCCGCGATCACCCCTTCGGAGACCGCGCGCGCGATCTCGTTGAGGTGCATGTGCCCGGGGATAATGTCGCTCTGTGCCGAAATGATGCCCACGATGGGCTTTTGCATTTCGCTGTCCGTCCAGCCGAGCGCCCGCAAAAGGGAGCGCTGCGACGCCATATTCGTGCCGTTCGTGAAAGTGTTGTTCATGATGACCTCGTTTTCGTTTTGGGTGCAGGCGCGTCAGATTTTTTCCTTATAATCCGTCTCGTCTTTAATGCAGTTTTTGCCGCGGGAGATGGCGGTCACGCCCGTGCGGGCGAGCTCCATCACGCCGTAGGGCATGAGCATGGTCACGAACCCGTCGAGCTTGGAGGATTTTCCCGTCAGTTCCAGAATGGTCGCCTCGGGGGAGACGTCCACCACCTTTGCGCGGAAGATCTGGCTGATCTCCAAGATCTGGCTGCGCGTTGCCGCGTCCGTCCGTACCTTTGCAAGCAGCAGCTCGCGGCACACCGCGTCGTGCTCCACTTCGCGGATCTTCTTTACGTCGATGAGCTTATCCATCTGCTTCATCATCTGCCCGAGGATATAGTCGTCGCCGTTCAAGACGATGGTCATGCGGGAGAGCGCATCGTTTTCCGTCTTGCAAACGGAGAGGGATTCGATGTTATAGCCGCGGCGGGCAAAGAGCGCCGCAACGCGCGTTAAAACGCCGCTCTTGTTGGAGACGAGTGCGCTGATCGTGTACTGATTCATCTTATTTCTCCTCCCATTTGGTGATGATGGTATCGTAGGTTGCACCCGGTCTGATCATGGGCAGCACGTTCTCGTCGTTCGAGATGCGGCAGTCGATGAGGACGGGCGTTTTGGTGGCGAACGCCGTCGTGAGCGCGGGCACGATGTCTTCGTCCTTTTCCACCACGAGCCCCGTCGCGCCGAAGCTCTCGGCAAATTTTACATAATCCGTCTTCTTGCGGACGTTCGTCTGCGAAAAGCGGTTGCCGTAAAAGAGCTTCTGCCACTGGCGCACCATGCCGAGCGCGCGGTTGTTCATGAGCAGGATGGTGATGGGGAGCTCCTCCGTCACCGCGGTGGAGAGTTCGTTCAAATTCATGTTGAAGCACCCGTCCCCCGTGACGAGGATGACGTGCTTTCCCGTTGCCTTCGCCGCGCCGATGGCGGCGCCCAGCCCGTAGCCCATCGTGCCCAAACCGCCGCTCGTGCAGAGGGTGCGGGGCTTTTCGATGGGGAAGTACTGCGCCGTCCACATTTGGTGCTGCCCGACGTCCGTTACGACGATGACGTCCTTCGGGGCGTGCTTCGCCGCCTCGATGAGCACGCGGTGCCCGAGCTCCGGCGCGTTGTCCTTTGCCCGCTCCTCGGCGCGGAGTTTTTTCGCCTCCTCGGCAAAGGGGCGCGCCTTGCGCTCTTTGAGCATGGGGATGAGGGTGGAGAGCGCCTCTTTCACGTCGCCCAAAACGGCATGGGTGGCGTTGATGTTCTTATCGATCTCCGCCTCGTCGATATCGATGTGGATGACCGTCTTGCCCTGTGCGAACTTCTCGCGGTTGAGGGCGACGCGGTCGGAAAAGCGTGCGCCGAGCGCCACGATGCAGTCGCTCTCCATGCAGAGCCTTGCCGCGGTCGCCGTGCCGTGCATGCCCACCATGCCCATAAAGAGGGGGTGGGAGGCAGGGAACGCGCCCAGCCCCATCAGCGTGGAGACGACGGGCGCATCCAGCTTTTCGGCGAGCGCCAAAACTTCTTTGGATGCCTCGGAGGCGATGGCGCCGCCGCCCGCCATAATGACGGGGCGCTCCGCCTTTGCAAGCGCCGCGGCTGCGCCTTCCAGCGCCCGCGCGGGCACGCTCTTGCGGCGCACGGGCACGGGCTTTTGCGGCTCGTATTCCGCCTCCGCGCTCTGCACGTTCTTCAAAATATCGATGAGTACGGGTCCGCGCCGCCCCGAATTGGCGATGCGGAACGCCTCGCGCACGACGCCTGCGAGCTCGCTCGCATCCTTTACGATATAGTTATGCTTGGTGATGGGAAGGGTGATGCCGAAGATGTCCACTTCCTGGAAGGAATCCCGCCCCAGAAGGCTCGCACCCACGTTGCCCGTGATGGCGACGAGGGGGACGGAATCCATATAGGCGGTGGCGATGCCCGTTACGAGGTTGGTCGCGCCGGGGCCGCTCGTGGCGATCACGACGCCCGTCTTGCCCGTTACGCGCGCCCAGCCGTCGGCGGCGTGCGCCGCGCCCTGCTCGTGCGAGGTGATTACATGTTCGATGGTGCCGTCGCGGTAGAGGGCATCGTAAATATCGAGCACGGTGCCGCCGGGGTAGCCGAACACGGTCGTTACGCCCTGTTCTTTAAAACATTAAATGAGTATTTCTGCTCCGATCTTCTTCATAAGCGACTCCCGTTCAAAATACTATAGATGTTCTTTTCATTTTATTATAAAAGAGCGGAGATGTCAAGCCCTCCGCTCAAATTCGCACAAACTTTTCTGTTTTATGCACTTGCAGCACCGAATTTTGCATTTTTTCGGCGAAAATATGCAAAACGGGCGCGGATTTTTGCCGCGCCCGCAAGCTCAATATTTTTTCAGCCGCCGACGGAGGGAAGCGATGCCCGCCCGTGCTGCCGCCGTCGAAGAGCCGCCCACCGAGTTCCTGCCTTCGGCGGAGGCGCGCGTCGTCACCGTCTGCAAAATATCCGCTTCAAAGACGGGGCTCGCCGCGCGAAATTCCTCCAAGGTGAGGGAGGGGAGCGTCTTGTTCTGTTCGATGCAATACCGCACGAGCCTGCCCGTGACGGCGTGCGCATCGCGGAAGGGCATGCCGCGCCGCGCGAGGTAATCGGCAACGTCCGTCGCCGTCGCGTAGCCGCCGCCCGCCGCCTCGAACATCGCATTGACGTTGAAGGTGAGCGTCTGAATGATGGCGGTGTAGATGGAGAGGCAGTTGAAGAGCGTTTTTTCCGTATCGAAGAAGGGCTCCTTATCCTCTTGCAGATCTTTATTGTAGGCGAGCGGGATGCCCTTGATGGTGGTGAGGATTCCCATCAGGTGCCCGTAGACGCGCCCCGTCTTGCCGCGCACGAGTTCGCAGATATCGGGATTTTTCTTTTGCGGCATGATGGAGGAGCCCGTCGAGTAGGCATCCGGGATGTTCCAATAGCCGAACTCCTCGGAAGTATAGAGGATGGTATCTTCGCACAGGCGGGAAAGGTGCGCAAAGACGAGGGAGGCGTTAAAGAGGTATTCCGCCACAAAGTCGCGGTCGGAGACGGCGTCGAGCGAGTTTTGCGAGATCTCGTCAAATTCAAGGAGCGTGCGCGTGATCTCGCGGTCGATGTTCCAGGAAGTGCCTGCCAGGGCGGCGCTGCCGAGGGGCATCACGTTCATGCGCTTTCTCAGCGCAAAAAAGCGGTCGAGATCGCGCAAAAACATCTCCGAATAGGCGTTGAAGTATTGCGCGCAGTTGATGGGCTGCGCCTTTCTGAGATGGGTGAAGCCGGGCATCACATAGCCCGCCGTCTCCTTGGCGCGCGCAATGAGCGCGGAGATGAGCTCCTTCAAAAGTTCCATTGCCCTATCGATGGAGGCGCGCACATACAGGCGCATATCCGTCGCCACCTGATCGTTGCGCGAGCGCGCCGTGTGCAGCTTTTTGCCCACCTGCCCTACGCGGGCGACGAGTTCGTTTTCCACAAAGGAGTGGATATCCTCCGCGCCCTCTACGGCAAGTTTGCCCGCTTCGATCTCCGCATAGATGGATCTGAGCCCCGCGGCGATGGTCTCGGCTTCCTCCTCGGTAAGGATGGCGCACTTGCCGAGCATGGTGACGTGCGCGATGGAGGCGGTGATATCCGCCCGCCAAAGTTGTTTATCGAACGAGAGCGACTCGTTGAATGCGTCGGCATCTGCCGCGGTGGGGGCATCGAACCTTCCTTCCCAAAGCTTCATTTCTTTCTCCTTGCGTCTCAACTAAAAAAGAACTTGTTTTCCCGAAATTATACAATATTTTCGCGGGCAGCGCAACTGTTTTTTTGCGGCAGGCGGGCGGCGGCGCTTTTTTTATTGACAGCGCGCCGCATTTTGCGGTAAAATATACCTATGATCATTCTCGGGCTCGATCCCGGCATCGGCACAATGGGCTACGGCGTCATCGAAAAGGATGCCCGTGGCAACTGCTCCGCCGTCGATTTCGGCGTCGTCAAAACGCCGCCGGGCGAAAATCTCGCCGTGCGGCTGTGTATCCTCGAAGAGGGCGTGAACGCGCTCTTCGATAAATTTTGCCCCGAAGAGGCGGCGATGGAGGAGCTTTTTTTCTCCAAAAACGTGACGACGGGCATTGCCGTTGCGCAGGCGCGCGGGGTGATGCTGCTCACCTGCAACAAGCGCTGCGGGCGCATCTTCGAATATACGCCCAACCAGATCAAGCAGGCGCTCACGGGCTATGGCGGCGCCGATAAGGGGCAGATGCAGCGCGTGGTGGCGGCACATTTGCGCCTTCCCAAGCCGCCCCGCCCGGACGACGCGGCGGATGCCCTGGGCGTTGCGCTCTGCCATGCCTTTACGAGCCGCTTCGGGGTATTGTTCGGGATCAAATAAAATATTCACACTTTTTTCCGCGAACTGACGCGGAAAAAAGTGTGAACATGTTATGTGAGGTTTTTATGATCGGTTATCTGCGCGGCAGGGTGCTGTCGCTTCAGCCTGAATATGTCATTCTCGAAGCAAACGGCGTGGGGTACGAGGTCGTCTGTTCGGGGGCGGCGTTCTCCAAACTTTCCGGCGTGCGCGAGGGCGAGGAGGGGGAGGTCTATACCTATCTGCAAGTCAGCGAGCAGGGCATTGCCCTCTTCGGCTTTGCCGATCTCAAAGAAAAGGAGCTCTTTTTGCGCCTCACATCCGTGCAGGGCGTGGGGGCAAAGCTCGCCATTGCGGCGCTCTCCTCCATGCGCCCCGCAGACCTCACCCAAGCCATCTACACGGCGGACGTCAAGCGGCTCACCGCCGTCAAGGGGCTGGGCAAAAAGACGGCGGAGCGCATCGTTTTGGAACTGCACGGTAAGATCTCTGCGGATGAGATCCTTGGCACTTCGGAGGGGGGCATGTCCGTGCCCGCGGCGCCGAAATCGCAGGAGGATGACGATGCCGTTGCCGCGCTCATGAATTTGGGCTTTACAAAACAGGAGAGCGCGCGCGCCGTCGAACGCGCCAAGGCGGCAGGGGCAACGGCGGTCGAAGAGATCATCGGCATCGCTTTAAGAGGAATGTGATATGGACGAATTCGGAGAAGAGAGGCTGCTTTCGAGCAGCAAGGGAGAATACGACGCGGAGGAGAACGTCCTGCGCCCCAAGTCGCTCGAAGAGTACGTCGGGCAGGATAAGGTGAAGGAAAACCTCTCCGTGTATATGTCTGCGGCGAAAAAGCGCGGCGAGGCGCTCGATCACGTCCTTCTGTACGGGCCTCCCGGGCTCGGGAAGACGACGCTCGCACACATCATCGCGAACACGATGGGCACGCAGATCAAGCTCACGAGCGGGCCCGCCATCGAGCGTTCGGGCGATCTTGCCGCCATCCTAACCAACCTCAACGAGGGCGACGTTCTGTTCATCGACGAGATCCACCGCCTCAATCACGCCGTGGAGGAGATCCTCTATTCCGCGATGGAGGATTACGCGCTCGATATCATCGTGGGAAAGGGGCCCTCGGCGCGCAATATTCGCTTTTCCCTAAAAAAATTCACGCTCATCGGCGCGACGACGCGCGCGGGCATGCTCTCTTCGCCCCTGCGCGATCGCTTCGGCATCATGTGCCGCCTCGATATGTACACGCCCGAAGAGCTCAGGCGCATTGTGGCGCGTTCTGCCCGCACGCTCGGCATTGCCATCGAGGAGGAGGGCGCCTACGAGATCGCCCGCCGCTCCCGCGGCACGCCGCGCATCGCAAACCGCCTCTTAAAGCGCGTGCGTGACTTCTCCGCCGTTGCGGGGAGCCACGCCGTCACCAAAGAGGACGCCAGCCATGCGCTTGCGAAGATGGAGATCGACGAGCTGGGGCTGGACGAGACGGACCGCAATCTCCTGCGCGCGCTCATCCATAAGTTCAACGGCGGACCGGCGGGATTGGATACCATCGCCGCCACCATCAACGAGGATGTGAACACCATCGAGGATGTGTACGAGCCCTATCTGATGCAGCTCGGCTTCATCGCCCGCACGCCGCGGGGCAGGGTGTGCCTCAAAGGCGGTTACGAGCATATGGGGGTCAGGCTGCCCGCGTCGGCGAAGGCGCAGCTCTCTGTTTTTGACGACTAAGGCGGACATGGTATGCTGAAAAAATCTGATTTTTGGTACGATCTCCCCGAGGCGCTGATCGCGCAGACGCCTGCGGAGCCGCGCGACAGTTCCCGTCTCTTGGTCTATCACCGCGATACCAAGGAGATCGAACACCGCATTTTCCGCGAGATCACGGACTATCTGAGAGCGGGCGACGTGCTCGTCGTCAATCGCACGCGGGTGCTGCCCGCGCGACTGTATGCGCACACCACGCACGGCGGCGCCGTCGAAGTGCTGCTCTTGAAGAGGCTCGATCTCGATGATTGGGAGGTTTTGGTGCGCCCCGGGAGGAAGTGCCGCGTCGGCACCAAGCTCACCGTAAACGGCGAGCTCTCGCTTGAGATCACGGGCGTCACCGATTCGGGCGAGCGCCACGTCCGCTTTTTTTACAAGGGCACCTTTGAGGATGTGCTCTCCCGCGCGGGGACGATGCCGCTCCCGCCCTATATCCACCAAAAGCTTTCCGATCCCGAGCGCTATCAGACGGTGTACTCCCGCGAGAACGGCTCGGCGGCTGCGCCCACTGCGGGGCTGCACTTCACGCCCGAGCTGTTGGAGCGCATCCGCGGGATGGGCGTGGAGATCGCCGAAGTGCTGCTGCATGTGGGCTTGGGGACCTTCCGCCCCGTGAAGGAAGAGAACGTGCTCGACCATAAGATGCACAGCGAATATTACGAGGTGAGCGAGGCGGCGGCGGAGACCATCAACCGCGCCAAGCGGGAGGGGCGGCGCGTTATCTGCGTGGGCACGACTTCCGTGCGCACGGTGGAAACGGTGGCGGACGAAAACGGCTTCCTCCGCCCCTGCAAGGGGAACACCGAGATCTTTATCTATCCGCCTTATCGGTTCAAGTGCGTGGACGCGCTGATTACCAATTTCCACCTGCCCGAGAGCACGCTATTGATGCTCGTCTCCGCGCTCTGTTCGCGCGAGGAGATGCTGCGCGTTTACGGGGTGGCGGTGGGGGAGGGGTATCGTTTCTTTTCCTTCGGCGACGCTTGTCTCATCCTCTAAACTTCGCAAACGTTCGTCGAGTTTGCGCACTCCTCGGTCACGTACGTTTTGGTACGCTCCCGTCGTCGTTTGCGCACTCTCCTGCCCTTGCTCGTTTATAAAATGAGACGGCTGCTCATTTTATAACCTTCGCAATCGCTTCCATGATTGAATATGACAAAAAATAAGAATAGTGCATTAACGGGGCTTTCCCGCACGCTTCGAAAGAACATGACCAAAGAAGAGCGCCATCTTTGGTATGATTTTTTAAAAAATCTTCCCGAAACCGTATGCAGGCAGAAGGTCGTCGGGTGTTATATTTTGGATTTTTATTGTGCCGCCGCAAAACTTGCGATTGAATTAGATGGCAGCCAGCATTACAGCGAGGAAGGCGAACAATACGATCGCGCGAGAGATGAGTACTTATCAGAACGCGGGATTTGCGTTCTTCGGTACTCTAATTTACAGATTTACGAGAATTTCCGCGGGGTATGTTTGGATATTCTCAATCATATAACCCAACGGAAAGAAAGCCGTTGAGGAAGCCTTCCCCCTTTGGGGGAAGGTGGCTGCGGAGCAGACGGATGAGGGGATCGTTGCACCCCTCATCACCGCCTTCGGCGGAGCTTCCCCCCAAGGGGAAGCCGTTTATTCAAATCGAAAGCATTATCATGAGGCAGTTTTATGAATAACGAATACTTTTCTTTTGAACTTCAAAAAGTCGATCCCGAGACGGGGGCGCGGGCGGGTGTGTTTCATACGCCGCACGGCGATATTTTAACGCCCGTCTATATGCCCGTCGGCACGCAGGCGACGGTCAAGGGCATGCTCCCCAAAGACCTCAAAGAGGTCGGTTCGCAGATCATCCTCTCCAACACCTATCACTTATACATGCGCCCCGGCGACGAGCTCATCGCCCGCGCGGGCGGGCTGCACAAGTTCATGAATTGGGATAGGCCCATCCTCACGGACAGCGGCGGCTTTCAGGTGTTTTCGCTCTCGTCGCTCAATAAGATCGGCGAGAACGGCGTCACCTTTTCTTCCCATGTAGACGGGAGCTACCACACCTTTACGCCCGAGCTGGCGATGAAGATCCAGCACAATCTCGGTTCGGACATCATGATGGCGTTCGATGAGTGTTCGGAGTACGGCTATACCTACGAGCAGGCGAAGGCGGCGATGGAGCGCACGGGGCGCTGGCTCGAGCGCTGCTATGCCGCGCACGACCGCCCGCAGCAGGCGCTTTTTCCCATCGTGCAGGGCAACTTTTACGAGGATCTCCGCCTCGAAAGCGTGCGCCGCTGCATGCCCTATGTCAGACATGGTATTGCCATCGGCGGTCTCTCGGTGGGCGAGCCCAAGCCGCTCATGTACGAGATGCTCGAAAAGCTTCGCCCCGTTCTGCCCGAGGATGTGCCGCGCTATCTGATGGGCGTCGGCTCGCCCGACTGCCTCGTCGAGGGCGTGCTGCGCGGCGTGGATATGTTCGATTGCGTGCTCGCCACCCGCGTGGCGCGCAACGGGACGGCGCTCACCTCCCGCGGCAAAGTCGTCGTCCGCAACGGAAAATATAAAGAGGACTTTACCCCGCTCGATCCGGAGTGCGATTGCTACTGCTGCCGCAACTATACCAAGGCGTATCTGCGCCATCTTGTCAACGTCGGGGAGATGGCGGGCGGTATGCTGCTCTCCCTTCACAATATCGCCTATCTGCATACGCTCATGCGGGGGCTGCGGGAGAGCATCCTCGGCGGGTATGTGAAGGACTTCGTGCGCGAATTTTATCGGAAACAGGCGGAAGGGGGTGCATGAGCGCCCCTTCTTTGTAAAATTTTCGTGAATTGGGAAAAAATGGGAAAAAATGCTTGCCAAACCGTGCAAAAACATGTATGATAGTTGGGCAACTTGGTTGTAAAAGGAGAGAAGTATGGTCTATTCGTTGTTGGCAGACGGGGGCAATACGAGCAATATCGTGCTTTGGGTCCTTGTCGGCGTGATCATCGTTGGCTTTATCATTTGGATGTTTTTATCGGGCAGGAAGAACAAGCAGCGTCAAAAGGAATATATCGAGCAGCTCGAAGCCATCCGCCCCGGGCATAAGGTCAAAACGGCGGGCGGCATCTGCGGCATCGTCGTGGAAGTGTGCGACGATAATACCGTGATCATCGAGACGGGCAGTGAAGGCTCGGGCAAATCTTGGGTGAAGATGGATAAGGAGCTCATTGCGCAGACGGATGCGAAGGGTCCCACGCAGATCGCCCGCGAGGAAGCAGAAGCGCGCCGCAAGGCAGAAAAAGAGGCGGAGAAAGAGGCAAAAGAGGCGGCAAAGCACGGCGAGGAACCTGCCGATGCCGACGAAGCCGCGCAAGACGAAGCCGTTCAAGCGCCCGCAGAGGACGATGCGCCTGCCGCCGAAGAGGAAAAAACGGAGTAACATTTTAAGAAGATTGTATCCCGCTCGTGCAGAGCGGGGTATTTTTTTGCCTAAGCAAAATGGGGTGCGCGGCGCTGCCGCGCTGATGGGGCGATCTCCCCTTGGTCCCCCCTGTATCCCCCCTTAAAGCTCCTGTGGAGCGTTAAGGGGGGGCGGGTAGTGCCTGAGCGGTGATGGCGTGAGATGGATGGTGATGCTCCCTTGAATACCTTGTTTTAAGTGGGAAGTCGCCGACCGCTTTGCGGTCGGCGGCAGGGGGATTTTTTATTTGTTCATGCCCCGCCGCGAGAGCGGCGGGGCATGAACTGCCTTATTTTTCTTAAAGCAGCGTAGTTGCGTTAAGGTGATGAGAGAAGGCGGAACAGATAGGAGGATTTCTTTATCTATTTATGCCCCCGCCGCGGTTGCGGCGGGGCATGAACAGATCGTGGTGCCGCCGACTGTGTTGTGGGGGCACGCTTATCTCAAACTCCAACCGCCGTTGCCGCGTTGCGGCAACGGCACCTCTTGGCGGCACCAAGGTAGAGTGCCGCCTGCGGGCACGAAATCGCCACTGAAATGGCGATTTCTTAGTTTGCGGCGCGCGCACAGCGCACTGCGCTGATGCGCATTACGCGCCGCTCACCCTCAAAGAGGGAGGCAAGGGGTTAGGCGGGAGAGGAGGACTCCCACCGCTCCTATGGGGCACCTCCCTCAAAGAGGGAGACAGGGGGGCGGGATGGCGGAGCGCCATTGATGCTTGTTTGCATACTTGCTGTGCGGCGTGCATAGGATAGGCTTGTATCGGGAGGTGGTGCCATGCAGCCGTTGCGCCGTGCCGTTGTTGAAATTACGCTGAGCGTGCTCTTTTATGCGCTCTTTTGCCTCGTTGCTCTGGCGCTTGCCGCCGTCTTTATCCGCGCGTATGTGCCTGCCGCGGGCGTCGTTTCCGCGATCAATTGGGTGATCAAATGCGTGGGGAGCTTCCTCTTCCCGCTCATCTTTGTGCGGCGGGAGCGCGCGCTCATCAAGGGCGCCGTTGCGGGCGTTGCGGGCGCGGTGTTCACGATGCTGCTCTTTGCCATTGTCGGCGGCGGGTTTTCGCTTACGGCGCTCTTTTTGGCGGAGCTTGTTGTCTGCGCACTCCTCGGCGGATTGGGTGCGCTGATGGGGATGAAACTGCGCAGGGAATGAGCGGCTGTTTTCGCTTACGGCGCTCTTTTTGGCGGAGCTTGTCGTCTGCGCACTCCTCGGTGGATTGGGTGCGTTGGTGGGGATGAAGCTGCGCAGGGAGTGAGCGGCGGGTTTTCGCCATCTCTTTATAAAAATTGCAGCAAAAACGGCATTTCGCATACCGCGGAATGCCGTTATGATTTGATCGCTGCGCGGAAAATGGGACGGACAGGCATTGCGGAATGCCGATGGTTTTTACCGCGTGGGGAGTGGGGTTACAGGATGCCGTTCCAAGTGTTGGAATACGCCTCTACGATGGTCGCCTGTGCGGTGTGCGTCTGTTGGGAGAGGGAATCCCACCAAGAGAGCGTTACGGTATTGCCGTTTGCGTCGCCTTCCGGGTAAGCCTGTACGAGCCCCCTCCAAAAGCTGCCGTCTTCATAAGAAATATCCGCCACCACGGCGCCGTACTGCGCGCCCTGTTCGATCTCTGCGAACAGAACGGTGATGCTCTTCATTTCCCCGACGGTCGTATCCTTGCGCGTGCGGGCGGGGTCGAAGAAGATGCTCTGTACAACGGTGGCGCCGTATTCTTCGGGTGCATCGGCTTGGCTGCACAGCGTGATCTCGATATAGGCAAATTCCGTGGTTTCCAGCTTGACGGAGTCTTCAAATGCGCCTTCGAGGTCATCCATATCTTCGAGCGAACCGGGGTCGAAGGCATCGTTCTCTTCAAGGAGCTGTTCATAATGGCGCGGATAATACTGCATGATGCCGTCTTTCTTTTCACCGTCTTTCTCTTCGTAAGGGGAACCGAGGCGTTCCGTGACTTCCCCCGAAAAAATGCCGATCTGAATGAAGGCCAGCTTGTCGCGGCGGAAGATGTTGGTGACGGAGGACCAATATGTGATGCAGGTGAGCAAAGTGAGTGCCAGAACGATCACCCAACAGATGAGGTGCGGCAGGTTGTTGCGCACGAGCAGGCGCTTCCGCTCGTCGTCTGAAGAGAGGAAGGAATGGCGCTCGAAGGCGGCTTTGCGCGCTTTGTATAAGAGGTAGTCTTCCCAATCCTTATCGTACTTTTTGAGTTCGGCGTTGAGTTCGCCAAACGTGATAACGGGCTTTGCGCCGCGGGCAGGGGTTTCTGTTCCGTACACGGCTTTTAAGAGGACTTTCCGCTGCTCTGCCGAGCCTTTTGCTGTGCAAGTATAAGCGTAAATCAGCCAAAACAAGGATAAGAAGCCCGCCGTCAAAAAGGCGGAAATAAGGCATATCCAAAGATTTCCGCCAACGGCAAAGTAAATAGCGCCTGCCAGACTTGCCGAATAAAGAAGCACTGCCATGAGGGTGAAAAGGGACAGTTTCCAAAACGGCATGACAATGAGCGATCCTGTTTTAGCAGGGAGGATATCTTGAAAAGAATATGGTATCTGCTTCTTTTTTGCTTGCTCCTTGTTGAGCCTGTTCATTCTGCGGATGTGAGATTTATGTAAGGGGAAGAGTGCGCCCCACGGAAATTTTTTATAGAGCAGGACAACGCAGATCGTGCAGAGTGCGATGCAAAACAAGATATTTCTTACAAAGTCAAGGATATCTGTTGTCGTAAGATATTTAAGATATCTGCGCTCCGGCAAGCTTGTGAGCAGAGGAGCGCTGAGGCAGATGAATAGCATCATCACCATAACCGCTAATGCGAGCGTTACGGACGGATGATATGCAGTGTAACAATATGTACATGCACGTACGAGCGGGGTGGGTTTTGGGAACGGTGCAGGGGCGGGCGGCTGCGGCGCGGGCTTTGCGGGCGGCGCAGTTTACGGGGTCGGCTGCGGCTGCGTGGTTTGCGCGAGAAAATCGTAGCCGCAGTCCGGGCAGAAGCGCGCGTTTTCCTTGCGCGGCTTTCCGCATTGCGGGCAGAGTGCTTCCGCATTGCGTGAAGTTCCGCAGTTGGGGCAGAAATTTCCTTCAAATTCCGTGCCGCATTTGGTGCATTTCATGGTTATCTCCTCCGTAACGTAATTTGCAGGAGAATATATAAAGGGCGCAGCCCTCAACCGAGGGTGCGCCCCTGCATCCCGCATCCCCGATTGCTGCCACGCAAACTTCCGATCCACAGGAAAAAGAGATACGAACATGCCGTTTTTCGCACCTGTGGACCAAATTATGAAGTTTGCGTGGCGATTTGAGTATAGCACACGGAGGGCGAAAATGCAATCGATTTTTGAAAAAATGCCGAAAGCGCGACCCCAATGCCCGCTTTGGCGGGCTGCCCTGCACGGTTTTTTAAGGCATTGTTTTGCGAATTTTTGCGCCGCAGGCTTTTCGCGGGAGTGCCGCGCGGCATGCGGGTGAAAAAACTTTGTGCGGCAATCGATTTTTACTTGCAAAAATTCCCGCGCCGTTGTATAATGGGAAAAAAGACGACAGGAGATACTATATGATCCGTACCATCGCAAAGCCTCAGGCAAAGAAGATCACGGGCTGCGGCGAGTGCAGGAGCACCTGCCAATCCGCCTGCAAGACGAGCTGCACCGTGGGCAATCAGTCCTGCGAGCGCATCACGAGAGAAGAGAAGATCGAGGGCGAGAGAAAGTAATCCCGCCATCCGTGCAAGGGAAGGGGCGGCGCATCTGCGCGGCTCCTTGTTTTGCGTTTTTGGGAGGATGCGCCCGCAGCGGGCGCAATAACTATGGTACATACATTCCGTTATCACGATCATTTTTACGCATACGATACGGGCAGCGGCGCGCTGCACGAGTGCGACGAGGCGACGGCGCGCCTCTTGCGGGGCGAGCCCGTTTCCCTCTCCGATGAAGAGCTCAAAGCCGCCCTTGCCGAGATCGAGGGGCTCAAAGAGGCGGGGCTCTTGTACGCCGAAGAGGCGAAGACTGCGCCCGTGAAATCGCACGAGGTCAAGGCGCTGTGCATCCACATCTGCCACGACTGCAATCTCCGCTGCAAATACTGTTTTGCGGACGAGGGCGCCTATCACAACGCGCGCGAGATGATGCGCTTGGAGACGGCGAAGGCTGCCATCGACTTCCTCATCCGCGAGAGCGGAAGCCGCAAGGTGCTGGAAGTCGACTTCTTCGGCGGCGAGCCGCTCATGAACCTCTCCGTCATCAAAGAGACGGTCGCCTACGCCAAGGCGGAGGCGGCAAAGTGCGGCAAGCGCTTCCTGTTTACGACGACGACCAACGGGCTTTTGCTCGATGACGACGCCATCGCCTTCCTCAATGCGGAGATGGAGAACGTCGTCCTCTCTTTGGACGGGCGCAAAGAGGTGCACGATGCGGTGCGCAAGACCGTTTCGGGCAAGGGGAGCTTTGATGCCGTTATCCAAAAGATCAAAAAGTTCGTTCAGATCCGCGGCGACAAGCACTACTATGTGCGCGGCACGTTCACGGCGAAAAATCTCGATTTTTCCAAGGATGTGCTCTTTCTTGCGGATGAGGGGTTCGACTCCATCTCGCTCGAGCCCGTCGTCACCGACCTGCCCGATCTGCAGATCAGGGAGGAGCATCTCCCGCAGATCGAGCGCGAGTACGAAAAGCTCTGTGACGAGTATATCCGCCGCGAGGCGGAGGGGAAGGGCTTTCTCTTTTTCCACTTCCACGTCGACCTGGAGGGGGGCCCCTGCCTGCAAAAGCGCGTTTCGGCGTGCGGCGCGGGCAACGAATACTTCTCCGTCGTCCCGAACGGCGATCTCTACCCCTGCCACCAGTTCGCGGGCGATCCGAAATGGAAGATGGGCAACGTGTTCGAAGGTAAGCTCGACGAAGGGATCCGCCAAAAATTTGCCTCGTCCTGTCTGTTCACACGCAAGAAGTGCGAAAACTGCTTTGCGAAATTCATCTGCTCGGGCGGGTGCAGCGCGAACAACTACCACTATAACGGCGATATCAACGAGCCCTACGAGATGACTTGCGCCATGATGAAGAAGCGCATCGAGTGTGCGATGCACGTTCTCGCCGCGCGCAAATCACGCGAAAATTAGGCGAAAAAATTGGAAAAGCGGCGCGTTTCGGCTTGACGGACGCGCCCTTTTTTTATATAATGGTTAGAAGTGAGACTTTATTGGAATATAAGGTCCTGTCGCGCTTTTGCGGGCGCTTTTGCCCGTGCGGCGGCACGTTCCGTTCGTATATAGGAGGAAGCAATGGGCAAGAAAAAATCGGTGCTTTTGCTTGTACTGTACACGCTTTTGATCGCCCTGTTGTGCGTCGTCTGCCTCGTCTCGTTCAATTTCGGGCCGAAGGGCAGCCGCAAGTTCGATAGCATCTTGAACTCGATCGCCAAGGATGCCGATCTCGGCGGCGTATATACTGCAAGCGAGGTGTACAGCGGCGGCGGATATTCTGCCGTGTACTATCCCGAAGGCGTCATCTCCGCCAAGCAGTATGCAAACGACCTCGGCGGCATTGCAGACGAGGCGGAGCGCGCGGAGTACGAGGCAAAATACCGCGCCGCGGCAAACGGCGCGCTCTACTTGGAAGTGGGGACGGCGTGCGGCGAGAACGGCGAAGTGCTCGAAAGCTTTTCCAAGGCGTTTTCCGCCGCGGTGGAGACGATCACAGAGCGCTTCTCCCGCCTGAATGAGGACGGCACGCGCGTTGCCGTGCGCGACGGCTATACCATCGAAGTTTTCCTGCCCGAGATGATGGACGGCGAGTACTTTGCCATCAGCCGCTTTGTGTTCACGGGCGAGTTCGGCGTCCGCTACGGCGCGAGCGAAGATGCGGCGACGGACGTCTTCCGCATCCAAAAGGGCGAGACGGTCGCAGACTATGTAAAGGGCGTGAGCGCGGGCTCCTCTGCGGGGACGCACTTCGTTGCCCTCCGCTTTACCCAAAAGGGCGCGGATGCGCTCGCCAAGGCGACGGCGGAGGCGGGCAGCTCGTCCGATGATTCGAGCTCCTCTTCCACGACCAATTCGATCTACTTCTATGTGGGCGATACGGCGGTCATCTCGCTTACGGTGAGCGAGCCTTTAACGGGGCGTTCGCTCTATATCAGCGGCAGCTATACTTCTGCGACGGCGCGCACTACCGCCATCCTTCTGGACAGCGCCATTGCAGGCACGGAGAGCGACCTTGCCTTTACGGCGGGGGATGCGCTGCAAATTCCCGCGGCATACGGGGCGGATGCGCTCATGTGGCTGTATATCGCCTTCGGCGTGCTGTTTGCCGCGATGATGGCGTTCTTCTTTGTGCGTTACCGCCTGTTGGCGTTCGCGCACCTCTATACCTATTTGCTGTTTCTGTTCGCGACGATCTTGTGCGTGTGGGCGATCCCCTTCCTCTATCTGAGCGTAGAGGGCTTCATCGCCTTCCTCGTGACCTCGCTCCTGCTCTCTGCATGCAATGCGATGGCGTTCGAGGCGGCGCGCAAGGAGTATGCGCTCGGCAAGACGTTTGCCTCCTCCGTGAAGACGGGGTATAAAAAGGTCTTTTGGAAGATCTTGGATGTGCATATCGTCTTGGCGCTGTTTGCCTTCGTCGTCTACTTCATCGCCCTGCCTTCGCTGCAAGCCGCGGCGTTCATCATGGGGCTTACGGCGGTGTTCTCGGGCGTCTGCGCGCTGCTGATCTGCCGCTTCGCGTGGGCGATCATGGCGGCGCTTACCAAAAAGCAGGGAAGTTTTTGCAATTTCAAGCGGGAGGAGGTAGAGGACGATGAATAAGAGATCCCGCCTGCTGTATGTGTGGGCAGCCGTCTCGGCGGTGCTGCTCATCGCGGGCATCGTGCTCCTTGCGGTGCTCGGCTTCAACAACGCGCTCGATAAGCCCGTCTCCAAGACGGTGGATATCCGATATAACGTTCTGCTCGAGATCTCGGAGGAGAACAAACAGGCGCTCGCCGATGCGAGCGAAGCTGCCTTTGCGGCGAACGGCATCTCCTACGAGGAGAAGACGGCGCTCGAAGGGCAGGCAGATCCCAACAGCAGCACGCAGGGCAGCTTCTTTG
>CALVLO010000002.1 GCA_944338265.1 uncultured Clostridia bacterium | reverse complement strand
GGCGCTCGTGCGCCACTTCGTCGAAATTCTTTTGCAAGCAAGACTTTCTCCTCGTGTCGGACACAAATTGCCGCTGAAAAAGGCAATTCTTTCGTTCGCGGCGCGCGCACAGCGCACTGCGTTGGTGCGCATCACGCGCCGCTCACCCTTACACAGGGGAGGCGAGGGATGATCCCCCCTTAGTCCCCCCTTAAAACAAGTGTTAAGGGGGGCGGGAACTCCCTCAGTCACTTCGTGACAGCTCCCTCATAGAGGGAGCCAAGGGGGTGGTGCCACTTCCTGCAGAGGGAGGTAAGGGTGGAGGCGGATGATTACGGCAGGGGCTGCGAAGAGGGCTGCGAGGCATACAGATCGAACTCGCCATCGAGATCGAAGTTCCCGTCTTCATCGAAGGCTGCGAGCTTGGAGACGGAGACCTCATACGCCGTCATGGTGACGGACTGCGTCTCGGAAAGGCGTTTGACGTACTCGCGGCTTTGGATGCGCCCCGAAAGCGCAACGCGGTCGCCCACCTTGAGGTTTTGCACAAAGCGGGCGTTGCGCCCCCATGCGATGCAGGGGATATAGTCCGACTTGTTATAGGCGCGGTTGACGGCGACGAGGAGATCGGCGATCTCGCGGTTGAAGGGCGTGGTGCGGTAGACGGGCGGCTTGCACAGATACCCTGAAAGCACGATGGAATTGGGGTTGCGCGCGCCGCTGCCATCGGTGAGTTCGCGCACGAACACGGTGAGCATGAGGCGGGAGCGCCCGTTCTCCAGCTTATTGTAGCTGCGGAACTGCCCGAGCGCGCAGATGGTGCTGCCCGGCTTGAGGTCGTTCCCCTCGATGAGCCGCTCGGAGATGGTGACGGGGAGCACGTCTGCCTGCCCCGAAAGGCGCATGACGCGCACGAAGAGCTCGTAAAAGCCCTCGCCGTACACCTCGTGCGAGAACGCCGCCTCCGAGACGATCTCGCCCATCAAAAAGACTTGGTTGTTTTTTTCTATGCTGTGGTCCATATATGCCTCCAAAAGTTTTTCCTCAATTTTGCCGGAACTGCCTGCCCGCGTTATCGATGGTGAAATTCTCGCGGTAGACGAGCTCGCCCACGGGCACAAATTCAAACCCCTTTGCGATGAGCGCATCCAAGACGGCGGGCAGCGCCTCCGCGGTGTGTTCGCCGTTGTTGTGGCAGAGGATGATGGAGCCCTTGCGGGTGCGCTCGATGATGCGGGCGGCGATCTCCTCGCTTGAAAGATCCTTCCAATCAAGGGAATCCACATCCCACTGCACGGTCAGGAGCCCCATGTCCGCAGCGGTATCGATGAGCAGATCGTCGTAATCGCCGTAGGGCGGGCGGAAGAGGGTGACCTCCTCCCCCGTCGCCGCCGTGATCGCCGCCGCGGACGAGGAGAGCTCTGCGCGGATCTCCGCCTCCGAAAGGCGGGACATGTACGAATGCGTGGCGCTGTGCGTGCCGATCTCGTGCCCCGCCGCCGCCATCTCGCGGAGGTGTTCGGGGTACTTTTCCGCCCAAAATTGCACGGTGAAGAAGGTCGCGCGCACATTCGCCGCCTCCAGCGCCTGCAAAATGGCGCCCGTGTGCGCATCCCCCCATGCGCAATCGAAGGAGATGGCGATCTTGTTATCCCCCCGCTCCACGCTGTATACGGGCAGCGAGCGTGCGCCGCTCCAATACACGGCGGCAGCCTCCGCCCTGCGGGCACAGAAGCCCGCGAGCACAAACGCCGCGCAAAACGCCGCCGCGATCAGGATACTTTTTTTGCGAATGGTGACAAACCGCATTGCACAACACCCATATGATAAAATATTTTGCATGGGAGATCTTGGAAAATTTGCGCGGATTGCGTCCGTTTCTGCCGAAACGCGCCTCCGCCTGTCCTCGCTCCCGCAAATACCCTATGCGCCCGCCGCCCCCATTATGCACAAACGCGTCCGCAGCCCGTTCTCTGCCGCTCCCCTTCGCGGCGCCCGCGCCTTCTTGGCGGGCGGCAAATAAGCGCATGGCGGCAAGCACATGCGCTTTTGGTCGATCTTCTGTTTTATCGCCGAGAAATTTTTCCACGCAAAAGAGCCGCCCGTGCGGACGGCTCTTATGTGTCTGTTTTACTTGGCGCAGTTTGCCTTGAGCGTCTTCAAATTCTCGGAGAGCTCGGCGGGGAGCTTGTCGCCAAACTGCTTGTAGAACTCGGCGATCTCGTCCGCCTCAGAGGACCAGCGCGCCTTGTCGACGTAGAGTATGCTTTCGAGCGTGTCGCGCGAATAGTCAAGCCCTTCGAGGTCGATGTCCTTCGCGTAAGGCACGTAGCCGATCGCCGTCTCCTGCGCGTCGACGGAGTCGGAGCAGCGTTTCAGGATCCAGTCGAGAACGCGCATATTGTCGCCGAAGCCGGGCCACATGAACTCGCCGTTCTGATCCTGACGGAACCAGTTGACGTTGAAGATCTTGGGCGGGTTGGAAGCCTTCTTGCCCATTTCCACCCAATGTGCGAAGTAGTCGCCCATGTGGTAGCCGCAGAAGGGCTTCATTGCCATGGGATCGTGGCGGAGAACGCCCGTCGCGCCCGTTGCGGCTGCCGTCGTCTCGGAGGACATGATGGAGCCGACGAACACGCCGTGATTCCAATCGCGGGACTGGTAGACAAGGGGCGTGGTGGTCGCGCGGCGGCCGCCGAAGACGATGGCATCGAGCGGAACGCCCTCCTTGGAGTTGAACGCCTCCGAAAGGCAGGGGCAGTTGACGGCAGGCGCGGTGAAGCGGGAGTTGGGATGCGCCGCCTTGACGCCGCTTTCGGGCGTCCACTCCTTGCCGAGCCAATCGATGAGGTGCTCGGGCGCGGGTTTGGTGAGCCCTTCCCACCAGACGGTGTTGTCCGCAGGATTGATCGCAACGTTGGTGAAGATGGTGTTCTTTTTCGTTGCGGCAAGCGCGTTGGGGTTGCTCTTTTCGTTGGTGCCGGGCGCGACGCCGAAGAAGCCGTTCTCGGGGTTGACCGCCCAGAGCCTGCCGTCTTTGCCGACGCGGATCCAAGCAATATCGTCGCCCACGCACTCCACTTTGTAGCCCTGTTCAAGGTAGTGTTTGGGAGGAATGAGCATGGCAAGGTTGGTCTTGCCGCAGGCGGAGGGGAATGCCGCCGCAATGTACTTTTTGGTGCCATCGGGATAGGTCACGCCCAAGATGAGCATGTGCTCTGCCATCCAGCCCTCGTTCTTGCCGAGGAAGGAAGCGATGCGCAGCGCAAAGCACTTTTTGCCGAGCAGCACGTTGCCGCCGTAAGCGGAGTTGACGGAGATGATGGTATCATCCTCGGGGAAGTGCATGATATAGCGCTTTTCGGGGTCGACGTCGCACTTACAGTGCAGACCCTTGATGAAGTCGCCGTCTTCGCCGAGCACGTCGTAGCAGTCCGTGCCGACGCGCGTCATGATCGCCATATTCAAAACGACGTAGATGGAGTCTGTGAGCTCGATGCCGATCTTGGAGAAGGGCGAGCCGACGATGCCCATGGAGTAAGGGATGACGTACATGGTACGCCCCTTCATCTTGCCGCGGGCGATTTCGTAGCACATTTTGTAGGCTTCCTGCGGGTCCATCCAATAGTTGGTGGGACCTGCGTTCTCCTTTTCTTTGCAGCAGATGAACGTGCGCGCTTCGACGCGGGCGACGTCGTTCTCCGCGGTGCGGTGATAGTAGCAGCCGGGGAGCTTTTTCTGATTGAGTTTGAGCATTTCACCCGTCTTGCAAGCCTGTTTGCGGAGCTTTTTGAGCTGCTTCTCGCTGCCGTCGATCCAGACGATCTGATCGGGGCAGGTGAGTTTTGCGCTCTCTTCCACGAACGCGATGACCTTCTTGTTCTTGGTGGGGTAAGCCATATATTTCCTCCTGAGAAAAATGTTTCCGAATGAGAACTTCCCGAAATTCGGGGCTTATACAGTATAACACGGAAGCCGCAAGAAGTCAAAGGAAAAAAACGGGAAAATCCGCGCGGCGGTGATAAAAATTTTGCATTGCCGATATGCGGAGAACGCAACGTATTGCATCTAAGCGCGTTGGACTGCCGCAGTGCAGCGGCGGCGAGGGGGGGAACCTTATCCCCTCCCTGCCCTCCCCTTGGGCAACAAGGGGAGGCAAGAAACGGGGTACTTGTCTCTCTCTTTAAGAGAGGTGTCTGCGCGACGTTGCCGCGCAGACGGTAGGAGTGATTTCCCTCTTGGCGACATCTATGCGTGGTAAAGTGGCAGCGGGTGGGATAAAAGTGGAAAACCCTTATCACCTTCCTACCCTCCTCTTAAACAATAAGGGGAGGCAAGAAACGGCGGTAAGGATCGGAGGGATAGCAAGTGCCGCTCTTATGGTGGATCATCCCCCCTGTATCCCCCCTTAAAGCGGCGCTGCCGCGTTAAGGGGGGCAAATTGTAACCAACTCCCACCGCCGTTGCCGCGTTGCGGCAACGGCACCTCCCTCACGGAGGGAGGCAAGGGAATGGAGCGCAGCGGAGCACATCTTGGCAACACCAAGGTGGTGTGTCGCCTGCGGTACTTCGCGCGGAGCGCTCGTGCGTCACTTCGTCGAAATTCTTTTGCAAGCAAGACTTTCTCCTCGTGGCGGACACAAATTGCCACCGAGAAAGGCAATTCTTTCGTTCGCGGCGCGCGCACGCCACACTGTGGCGGTGCGCATAACGCGACGCTCGCCCTCAAAGAGGGAGGCAGGGGGAGAGCCCCTCATCCACCGCAAGCGGTCCCCCTTCCCCCAAGGGGGAAGGCAAGATAAATCCCCCCTTAATCCCCCCTTAACGCGGCTACGCCGCGTTAAGGGGGGCGAGAGAACTCCCTCAGTTACCTGCGGTGACGAGCTCACCGTCTGCGCGACTTCGCCGCGCAGACGGTGAGAGTGGAAACACCTTATCCCCTCCCTACCCTCCCCTTGAACAACAAGGGGAGGCATGGAAAAGAAAATGGCAGGGGAGAGGACGCTCACCCTTACACAGAAGAGGCAAGAGGGGAGCCCCTCATCCACCGCAAGCGGTCCCCCTTCCCCCGAGGGGAAGGCAAGGGGCAATCCCCCTGTATCCCCCCTTAAAACAAGTATTAAGGGGGCACAACAACACGCCTACGCCGCGCGGGTAGTGCCACCCGCGGAGAGGGGGATTTTCCTCACATCTTTTTTTTGAACAAAGAAAAAAGAGCGGGCGTTATTGCTCGCTCTCGACGCGGACGTATGCGCCGGTATCGGCATCCTGAAAGACCACCCAAAAGCCTGCCTCTTCGCCATACACATTGGCGGGGACAAAGACGGCGTGCTCTTTGAGCGCTTCGGGCGGGGGCTCCCCCTTGTTTGCCTCGGCGGCGATGCAGAGATAGCGCGGCAGCCCCATCTCGTACACGGCGCCGAGGAGCGCCGCGGGCATCTTTACCCACTCCGAATGCGGAAACGCCGCCAGCAGCCGCTCGTCCCGCGGGTACTGTGCAAATGCAGTATCCAGCTTTTCTTTTACTTCGTAGTAATATGTAAGCGTTCCGCGCGGGCGCGCAACCAGATCGCTCTCATCAGCGGGAGCCGCCGCCCCCTCCGCCCGATCCTGCGCAGCAGCTTCTTCATCTCCATCAGCCGCACGGCGGAAATAGTTCTCTGCGGCGATGGCTTCATCGTGATAGCGCGCGGCGGCGCGCTCCTCTCGCGGGGGAGATCGCAGAGGGTCGGGCACGGGCACGGCAGGCGCATGCGGCACGTTCGGCGCCGTGGGCACGGGAAGTTCGTTGGGCGGCATGGGGATGGCGGGCTTTTTTTTGGGCTCCTCCGTGAGCGCCGTGTAGCGCGTGGGCGCCGCGCCGCATGTTCCGAAGGCGACGGGCTCCACATCACCGCGCACGAAGCACAAAAGCGCCGCAAAGCCGCCCTTGACGGAGGGCGCCCCCTCGAGCGTGAGCTGTGCGTTTCCCTTTAGCTCGAGGCAGAATTTTTTGCCGTCCGCCCACAAAAAGAGGACGTACCTCCCCTCTTTTAAGGGAGAGAGCCCCGCGATGCGCGGGGTGATCTTGAGCGTATCGCCCAGCCGTTCGGCATACACCACGCCCGAAAGCGCGGAGCCATCCGCCGAAAATCCTTTTTTTACCTGCTTTAAGACGCAGATCCGCTTTTCATATCCCATATTTCCTGCCTCTTAACTCAGTATATCGGATGAAAGGCGAAAAAATGCGTCGGATCGTGCAGAAAAAGGGCGCGCCTTATCGAAAAGGGCGGGCAAACGCCCGCCGCTATTCTTCGCCGATATATTTTACGGGAACGCCCGCACGCTTTGCATATTCCACGGTGTACGCCGCTCCCCCGCGCTCTTTGGTGCAGTAGGCGAGCAGCAGATCGGCGCCCTCCACCATATAGCGGTCGCGCGCCAAAAAACAGCCGCGCGTATAGGCGGGAAAGAGCACCGTGCGCCGTTCGCACCAGCTCAGAAGCAGGCGGTACTGCTTGCGCTCCTCTGCAGAAAAGGAGCGCCAATGCCCCGTGTAGGGGATACATGCCTCGATGGAGAAGACGTATTTTTGCCGCAGACGGACGAGACAGGAGAGCGCCAAAAGATCGAACCCGCGCGCCATGCCGCAGCGGAAACAGGTGCAGCCCGCTTGGATGACTTCTTCGAGCGCATCGAAGAGCACATTCTCCGAAAAGGACGGCGGCAGCTCGCGGTGCCCCGTCAAAGCACAGATCTCGTACATATTCCCTCACACAATGGGTGCCGTCCGTTCCTTCCCGTGCCCCCGCGGATACTTTGCGGGCGTATGGTGCACCTTTTCGGCGATGACGAGCGTCCGCTCCCCGTACCCCTCCGGCAGCGCATAACAAACGGAACTGCCCTTTCCGCCCAGCGTCTCCAAGGCGCGCCTTCCCTCGGCAAGTTCATCGGCTGCCCCTTTGTAGGCGATCATCCTGCCGCCTACCCGCACGAAGGGCAGGCAGTACTCCGCAAGCGCGGGAAGGGGGGCGACGGCACGGGCGACGGCGTCATCGTAGCGCTCTCTGTGCGCCCCATCCCTGCCGAGCTCCTCGGCGCGCGCATGCAGCACTCTGACCCCCTTTAATCCGAGCGCGGAGACAGCCGTCTCCAAAAACGCGCACTTTTTCCCCGTGCTCTCGATGAGCGTCATTTGCAGGTCGGGGCGGACGATCTTTAAGGGAATGGAGGGAAACCCCGCACCCGAGCCGATCTCCACAACACATGAATTTGCAGGGAAAAGGTGCGCGCCCGCAAGCGAATCGTAAAAATGCTTGTGGACAACCTCCTCCCAAGCGGTGATCGCCGTGAGGTTATAGCGGCCGTTGTATTCGATGAGCAGGCTGTAAAATGCCTGAAACGCCGCCTCGGATGATTGAAAAAGCTGCCGAATGTGTGAAAAATCGGGATACTCCGCCTTCATGCTGTTATTATATCATATCCCTTTACACTTTTCAACTTTTTCCCGAAAGAAGGGGAAACTTCTTTCCACAATGTGTATAACTCTGTGGAAAACTGATAGAATAACTTGCACACCCGGGAAAGGGAGCTCTTTGAAGCAGATGAAATATCCCCCGAGAATTTTTTCTATCCACGGCTGTGTGGAAAACTATCCACACCTTTTTCCTCCGCCGTTTTTTTCAAAACAAGGCATATTTGCTTGAAATTTTCCCCTTTTTCCTCTATAATAATGGGGTAATCAGACCTTTTCTTTTTTCGAAGAGTGCTTGTCCACAATTCCACAGGCATTAATACTATTATTATTATATTTCTTTTTTGAAAAAAGAAAAGCAAGGAGGTATCGCATGAAATTTGTCTCAGACGGGCTCTCCCTCGCGGAAGCCGTCCTTAAAGTCAGCAAGGCTTGCGCCGTCCGCACGACGGCTCCCATTTTGGAGTGCATCAAACTCACCGCACGCGGAGACGAAGTCTCCCTGCTTGCGACGGATAACGAACTTTCCATCCGCAAGACAGTGAAGGCGGAGGTGTTTGATGAGGGGGAAGTCTGCGTTCCCGGAAAGCTCTTTGCCGACTTCATCGGAAAACTCACGGGCGAAGAGGTGTGCATCGCCACGGGGGAAAAGGGCGTCGAGATCAAATACCGCGATGCGGGCACCATTATGCAGAGCCTCCCTGCGGAGGAATTTCCCCTGATCAGCTTTGAGGCGGAGGAAAATTCCTTTACGATGAAGCAGGCAGATCTGAAAAAGATCATCGGCGAGACGACGTTCTGTTGCGCGCAGGATGATTCCCGCCCCGTTTTGAAGGGATGCTTGATGGAGTTCGGCGAAAAGCTCGAGATGGCGGCGCTCGACGGGTACCGACTTGCGCTCGCTTCGGCACCCATTCTTGCAAAGAGCGGCGAAAAGAGCATCATCTGCCCCGCCCGCACCCTCTCCGAGATTGCAAAGATGCTCGAAGAGGACGAGGAGGAGATCACCCTGTACACGCAGGGGGGGACCATGCTCGTGACGGGCGGCGGGACGACCGTCGTTTCCCGCCTCTATCAGGGGGACTTTATCCGCAAAGAGAACGTGGTGCCGCACGAGTTTTCCACCGTCGTCACCCTTTCCAAGAGAGAGCTCGTTGCGAGCGTGGAGCGCGCCGCCATCCTCATCCGCGGCGATAAGAACAACCTCGTAACGCTCACCATTGAAGGCGACAGCGTGAAGGTAAATTCCGTTTCCGATTTCGGAAACGTGGACGAGAGCGTGAAGGCGCAGATCGAGGGCGTGGAGATGACCATCTCGATGAACGCAAAATATTTGCTGGATGCGCTGCGTGCGCTCGAAGAGGAGCAGGTGACGCTCTCCTTTAACGGCGCCGTTTCCCCCTTCATTTTGCAGAATGCGGAGAATAAAGAGAGCTTGTATCTCATTTTACCCGTAAGAAACGCCGCATAATTGCTTGACGGCGGCAGAAAAATCGCATATAATCAAAAAACAAGCTGAAAAAGCCGCGGGTAGCCGGCTGAAAGGAGAATACTATGAAGAGAACGTATCAGCCCAAGAAGCGCCAGAGGAGCAAGGTGCACGGGTTCCGCCAGAGAATGAAGACGAAGGGTGGGAGAAACACCCTGAAGAGAAGGAGAAACAAGGGCAGGAAGCACATCTCCGCGTAACAAAACGCATGCAATACCTCCGCATCAAAAAGAAGAAGCAGTTTTCTAAGCTCTTAAAGGGCGGAAAGCGCGCTCATTCCGAGTTGCTTACCATCATCTATCTGCCGGACAATGAAAAAAAGATGGCGGTGTGCGTGGGAAAAAAGTACGGAAAGAGCGTGGTGAGGAACCGCATCAAGCGGCTCTTGCGCGAAGCGTACCGCGCCAATGCGGAGCGCCTTTCCCCCACGGCGATGCTGCTGATCCCGAAGGTAGCGGAAGAATATTCGTTTGCGGCGTTTTCGAGGGAGATCGCCCGCCTTTTCCGGAAGGAAAAGCTGCTTGAAGATCCAACTGCGGAAGGTATTTCTCCAAAATGCAAAGCTGCTGAGAAAGACGGTGTTTAAGCCCTATATAAGGGGTTTTTGCATCCGCCTCATCTGCTTTTATCAAAAATATCTTTCCCGCCACATGTGCCCCTACTCCCCTTCCTGTTCGGAGTATACCAAGCGCAGCATCAACAATCTCGGCGTCGTAAGAGGCATCCTCTGCGGCGTTTGGCGCATCTTGCGGTGCAATCCCTTTACGAAGGGCGGCATCGACCCCGCGCCCGAAGCCTACCTCAAAAAGAGGTGGCTCATATAAGGTAAAAAATGGTATCATCGCTACTTAACGCCGTGGATTTTACCCTGCTCGAACAGGGGTATGAGATCGGGCTCGATTGGCTCGGTCGGTTTGTGCGCGTCATCATCGAGAGCGTGGGCATCGTCGGTGTCGGCATCATCTGTTTTACGCTCATCTTAAAGGCGATCACCATCCCCTTTGATATTTTTAACCGCGTGAAGATGCGCAAACAGACGCTTATCATGCGCGAGATGCAGCCCGAGCTCGAAAAACTGCAAAAACAGTACGCCAACGATAAGACGACGTACTCGCAGAAGATGCTCGAACTGCAAAAAAAGAACGGTTACAGCATTTTTAGCGCGTGTTTGCCGATGATCATCTCGCTCGTCATCATCATTGTGGCGTTCCAGGCATTCCGCGCCTATTCCAACTTTGCAAACCTCAACTTCTTCGTGCAGATGTCCGAGAGCTATAACGCCGCGATCATGGAGCACGGAGAGGACGGCATCGACTTCACCTTGGAAAAGAACGAAAACGGAGAAGTCATTGTTGCGGCGGACGGGAGCTATACCCTTGTATGGGGGGAGGGCGAGACGCAGCAAAAGCGCGCATGGAAGGGCGAAGCCTTCGAAGAGGGCGCTTGCAGCTATACGCTCTCTAAAGAGGGCGAATACCTCTATATGAACGTGGCTTCCTCCGATGCGGAGAAATACCTCACCTACCGCTACAATCTTTCGACGACCAACGTCGTGCGGGAGTACAGCATCGACGAGGGGCGCTTTGCCGCGGCTTCTTCGGTAGACGAAGAGACAAAGCAAAAGCTCGCGGCGGCAGCGCAGGAAGAGAAGGCGGGCATCATTCGCGGCTATGTGAAAAATATCGGCGCGCAGGCGGCAAAAGTCTGGTACGATGCCAACGATGCGGGCTTTTTGTGGATCAAGAACGTCTGGTATCCGGACGTCTCGTACAATCACCCCATCCCCGACTATAAGAACTTTGCAGACTCCTTCGGCAACATCGAAGTGAAGATGGAAAACGGCGAAAAGCGCGCCCTTTCCAATGTGCTCAACGAGGATAACTATAACGACCTCACCGCGGCGCTGAGCGAAGAAAAGGATGAGCCAAACGGCTACTTTATCCTCATCTTCCTCTCCATCGCGCTCATGGTCGTCTCGCAGCTCGTGATGATGAAGAGCTCCAAAGAGAGCAGCAAGTATCAGACGGTGGACGGGCAGGGCATGCGCACGCAGAAGATCATGCTCATCGTCATGCCGCTCATCTATGCCATCTTCGCGTTCATGTATTCGGCGGCGTTCAGTATTTATATGACCATCTCGAGCCTCGTCTCGCTGTGCGTCACCCTTCTTTCCAATCTGATCATCGGGCATATCTTCAAAAAGAAGGAAGAGGCGCGCGTCGTGGAGGAGCGGACGCGCAAACCCAAGTGGCTCTTGGAGCGCGAGCGCCGCGAGGCGGAAGAAAATAAGAAAAAGAAGAAGTAACCCGCTCGTTCGGACGGGATTTGAAGGAAGTTAAGGGTATGGAAAACGTATTTTCGGGCAAGACGACGGAAGAAGCCGTCGAAACGGGGCTCAAAGAGCTCGGCGTATCCCGCGAGGACGTCGAAGTTGAGATCCTCGACGAAGGGAAAAAGAAGCTGTTCGGCTCCAAGCCCGCGCAGGTCAGGCTGACGGTCAAAGAAAATCTTTCCGACGGCGAGCGCGCCGTGCGCTTTTTGGAAGGGCTCATGCCCCTTCTCGGCGATGCGGACGTCACCGTCGCACTGCGCGACGAGGGCGAGAAGATCGTCATCGAACTCGTGGCGCCCTCGGCAAAGGGCATCATCGGCAGGCGCGGCGAGATCATCGACGCGGTGCAGGTGCTCGCAGGCGCCGTCGCCAACACGGGCAGAAAGGAGTATAAGCGCGTCGTCGTCGACTGTGAGAATTACCGCGAGACGCGGGAGGAGACGCTCAAGCGCGTTGCAGGAAAACTTGCCGCAAAGGCAGTGCGCCTCGGCAAGCGCGTGCGCCTTGAGCCCATGAACCCCTACGAGCGGCGAATCATCCACTCCGCGCTTATCGATCATCCCGATGTGACGACCAAGAGCGAGGGAAAGGAGCCCGCCCGCTTCGTCGTCATCATCCCCAAAAACATGAAGCCCTACGAAAAGCGCGAGCGCGGCAGGGGCTACGGCGAAAGAAGGGGCGAAGGATTTGACCGCGGCGGCAGCCGCGGCAGGTTCAACCGCGACCGCAGGAACGATGGCTTCGACCGCGGCAGGAACTTTGGCGAGCGCAAGCCCTATCCGAAGCGCGAGCTCCCCGCCGAGGGCACGCCCGAATCTTCGGGCACGAGCTTTAAGCGGGACGGCGGCAGCTCTACGGGCTTCCGCAAGGGAGGCTTCAGCGGATTTTTCGGGACCTATCTTGGCAACGAGAGTGACGGCGAGACGGCAAAGCCGCAGCAGACCGAGACCTCCCCTACCCCGCTCAACGCGCCCGAAGAGGAATAATTGGAGATAAAATAGGGAAAAGCTACCGATATTTGGTGGCTTTTTTCTTTGTACGCTTTTATAGAGGTGTTTTTTTCTTCAAATAAATGATAAGGGAAATCCCCCCTTCCGCCGAGCGCAAAGCGCTCGGCGGCTGTCCCCCTTAAAACAAGTATTAGGGGGGAAGAAATCCCCCCTGTCGCTGACGCGACACGCCCCCTTAAAGCGGCAACGCCGCGTTAAGGGGGGCATGCGGCGATTGCCTTCTCCTGTTGTGCAAGGAGGATAGGGAGGGGGTAAGATCGTACTTTTTGCCATAAAAAACATGCCCCCCAAAAGTTTATCCGACTTTGGGGGGCATATTCGGTGTGGGGCTTAGTTCTCTTCCAGCCACTTTTTGGCGTTGGCTTTCGTGAACGTTTTGATCGCTTCTTCCTTGTAGGGGGAAGCTTCGCCGCCGTTCGTGTAGAGGAAGTAATCCCCTTCAGGCGTCTGATACATCGTCATCTCATAGCCTGCGGGATCGCCATACGCGCCGAACACTACCTTCTTAACAACGGTAGCCGTCTCGGTATCGTAAGTCTTCGTCTTCGTCGTCTTAACCATTGTGATTTGCTCCTTTTTTCATATTTTCTTGTATTGTAACGCGGCGGAAGCCGTTTGTCAACGGTTGCGGGGGTATTTTTTCAGACGGCGCCCCTTTCGTGCCGTTTGTTCGGAAAAGTGTCGCAAGCATTGTTTTTTTGTGAATAGTTCACAAAATTATCGTCCATTTGCTTAACAGAGAAGGCGGAGAGTGCCTCTGCGATCGCATCCGCCATCGCGTACACCGCGCCGAGCCTTGTGAGATGCAGCAGCGGCGAGGCGAGCGGCGATTTTTTTGCCACAATGCCGAGCACGGCGGCGTCCCCCACCTTTGGCAAACGTTTGTTTGCTCCTGCGCCCGGTCGGATGGCACCCGAAAGTACCTTGATGAGCCCCACTTCTGCTTCGTCGCCGACGGCTGCGTCTATGGCGATGATCTTGCTTCTCGGATGCGTCCGCCGCAGAAATTCACCCAGATATTTGACCTCTTTTGCGGTGACGGGCGCGCGCAGCGTGCCGTAAATATAGCCGCAGAACCGCGTTTTTGGCGAGCGGAGCATGGTCCCGGCGATGGGTCCGAGGCTATCCCCCACGGCGAGGTCGCTCCCGATGCACAGCGCAACGGGCGGCGCTTCGAGTTTGCCCAAAATGCGGTCGAGCGCAAGGCAGATGCCCGTCTCTGCCATCGTGTTGTAATAGTGAAATGCGTATTCCATCCCTCTTCCTCCGCCTGATTTTTGCCCCTTTGCCCCGATTTTATAACAAATTGTGCGAAAATCGGTGACTTTTTTTCCGCTCGGTGGTATAATATTACTATCTCAATTCGGAGGTCTTGATATGAACGTCCTTGCGGCGGGCGATTGGATCTTTGATGCGGTTTTCTTCGTCCTTCTCCTGCTCGGCATGCTCATCGGGTGCTGGCGCGGGTTTGTGAAGGGGGTTTGCAAACTTGCAGGAACGATCTTCGCCCTCTTTGTTGCCGTCACCTGTTGTAACGCCTTCAAAAATTCGCTTGAATCGTGGTTCGGGATGACGAGCGCCATTGCAAAAGGCTTTGGCGCAACGGATGCGGCGTATACGGCGGCGAGCTGGGTCTCCGTTGCCATCGCCTTCGTGCTGCTCTTCCTCCTCGTAAAGGTGCTGAGCTGGCTGTTGGGGAATGTCGGGAAGGGGCTCGTCGAGCGCTCCAAAGCGCTCACGACGGTTGACCGCGTTCTCGGTGCGCTCTTGGGGCTCTTGCAGGCGGTGCTGCTCATATTTTTGCTTCTCACCATCTGCTATTGGATCCCGAGCGAAAGTTTGCACGAAAGCATCCGTCAGGGCGGCGTTGTGGGCGCCATTTTCGATTGGAAGTGGTTCCAATGGGCTGCGGAGTTCCGCTTTCTGAAATAAACGCAAAAATAGCTCCCGTGCTGCAAAAAATGCGGTGCGGGAGCTTTTTTATGCCAAAAAACGCCGCTGCGTCAGCAAATCAGAGTGCCAAAGGGGATACCCTTCATGAGATGAAGGGTACTTCATTCCCTTTTAGCGATAAAAACGGTAAAAATGCGTGTTTTTTGGCTCAAATTCGGCTGAAAAGCACCCATTTTTGAAAATTGCACCAAATGTTTCACGTGAAACGGGCAAAAATCAAAAAAATTCTTCGGAGTGTTTCACATGAAACACTTTTTGGGGTAAAATCGGGGGACGCAAGCGGAAAATTGTGCCAAATCGATGGATAAAAGCGGCTAAAAATGATATTTTTGTAAAATCGCACAAAAATATCATTCATCCGCTTGAAAAATGCGGGCACATGTGGTACAATGTACTTGCTTTTCTGCGCAAGCTATCCTTATGCAGAAACAAAATGTAAAAAAGGAGACAGGCATTGAGTAAAACGGTCAAAATGGTCATCATCGTTGTGCTGATAGCGGTGGCGGGGATCGGGATATACTTCCTCACCAATTCGCTGCTCAACGCGCGACGCATGAGGACGTTCGATGAATTTTTGGCTCTCAGCGACGGTGTCGTTAACGAGGGCGAAGAAAGGCAGATCGTGCGCATCGAAATCAGTGGCTATAATCTGTATGGTTATACGGAGAAGGAAGGTGGATCGTATGCGTACCATGCGGTCGGTCCGAGCCAATTTGATTCCGATTCGAAGTTTTTGAATGATTGGCTGGCAAACGGCATCAAGATCGAGTATAACGATCCCAACGCGGGCAGCGGGTGGGGGACCTTCCTCTATATCGCCGTCGTGGTGGTCGGAATCGTTGCGTTCTTCCTCATTCTTCGCTCGATGAGCGGGGGCGGGGGCAAGGTGATGAACTTCGGCAAGACGAAGGCGCGAGTCTCCACCAACCTCAAAGTACGCTTTTCCGACGTTGCGGGGGCGGAGGAGGAGAAGGAGGAGCTCAAAGAGGTCGTGGAGTTCCTCAAGAGCCCCAAAAAGTTCTCTGACCTCGGGGCAAAGATCCCCAAGGGCGTGCTGCTCGTCGGCCCTCCAGGAACGGGCAAAACGCTGTTTGCAAAGGCAGTTGCGGGGGAGGCGGGCGTGCCCTTCTTCTCCGTGAGCGGTTCCGACTTCGTGGAAATGTACGTCGGCGTGGGTGCGTCCCGCGTGCGCGACCTCTTTGATATGGCAAAACGCAACCAACCCTGCATCATCTTCATCGATGAGATCGACGCCGTCGGGCGGCAGAGAGGAGCAGGGCTCGGGGGCGGACACGATGAACGCGAGCAGACCCTCAACCAGATCCTTGTGCAGATGGACGGCTTTGAGACCAACGAGGGCGTGATCGTGATGGCGGCGACCAACCGTGCCGACATTCTCGACTCGGCTCTCCTTCGCCCCGGGCGGTTTGACCGTCAGATCTACGTCAACCTGCCCGACGTCAAGGGGAGGGAAGCCATCCTCAAAGTTCATGCCCGCAATAAGCCGCTCGCTCCCGACGTCAACTTTAAGGTGATCGCCCGCATGACGAGCGGGTTCTCGGGGGCGGATCTTGCCAATCTCCTCAATGAGGCAGCCATTCTTGCGGCAAGGGCGGGCAAGAACATGATCGGCAACCTCGAGCTCTACGAGGGCATCAACAAAGTTATCATGGGCCCGCAGAAGAAGAGCCGTGTGGTGACGGAAGCCGACAAAAAGTGTACGGCTTACCACGAGGCAGGGCATGCCATTTTGGCAAAACTGTGCGAGCACACCGACAATGTGCACGAAGTTTCCATCATTCCCCGCGGCATGGCGGCAGGGTACACGCTGACGCGCCCCGAGAACGATGATAACGATATGACAGTTAATAAACTAAACGATTTCATCTGCATGGCGCTCGGCGGGCGCGTGGCGGAGGAGCTCGTCATCCACGACGTTTCCGCGGGCGCATCCAACGATATCAAGCGCGTTTCGCAGATGGCGCGCAAGATGGTCACCGAGTGGGGTATGAGCGAGCGCGTCGGACCCATCTGCTACGGCAGCGACGGACCCGTCTTCCTGGGGCGCGACTTCGAGGAGCGCAACAGTTACAGCGAGGAGACGGCGGGCATCATCGACGAAGAGGTGAAAGCCATCGTCTCCCGCCAATACGCCCGCGCCAAGAAGCTGCTCTCCGAAAACCGTGCCATTCTCGACAATATGGCGCGCGTGCTCGTTGAGCGGGAGACCATCTACACCGCCGAGGTGGATATGCTCATGCAGGGCAAGTCGCACAGCGAAGTGCTCGAATATATGGAAGAGCACGACAAGGGCATGCCGGACGATCCCTTCGGACGGGGCGGTGCGCCCGCGGAGAATGCGGAGACGGCGCCTGCGGCAGAGGGCGAAGCGCAGCCCGAAGGCGGGGCGGAGCCCGCGCCCGAGACGGGGGCGGATGATACGCCGAAGGAGTGAGCGATGGGCAAGATCATTTCGTTTTCCAACCAAAAGGGCGGCGTAGGCAAGACGACGACGTGCGTCAACATGGCGGCGTATCTCGCGCGCGCCGGGAAGAAGGTGCTGCTCGTCGACCTTGACCCGCAGGGCAACGCGACGACGGGGCTCGGCTTTTCCAAGGGCGGCTTGAAAAAATCGGTGTATAACGTCATCATCGAGGACGAAGCCGTGAAGGACAACGTGCTCGAGACGGAGCTCGAGGGGCTCTTCCTGCTGCCCTCCAACATCGATCTTGCGGGCGCGGAGGTAGATCTCGTCTACAAAAAGAACCGCGACCGCGTACTCAAGGCCGCGCTCGAAAAGGCGAAGGGGGCGTATGATTTCATCCTCATCGACTGCCCGCCTTCGCTGGGGCTGCTGACGATCAACGCGCTCTCCGCGGCGGACAGCGCCATCATCCCCATTCAGAGCGAATACTATGCGCTCGAAGGACTCTCGCAGCTGATGAACACCATCTCGCTCGTCAAGCAGCACCTCAACAAGGCGCTCAAAGTGGAGGGCGTGGTGCTCACCATGTACGACGGGCGTTCGCTCATCTCCAAGCAGATCGCGGCGGAAATCAAGAAGTATTTCTCTAAGAAACTGTACGAGATCGTCATTCCGCGCAACGTGCGCCTTTCCGAGGCGCCCAGCCACGGCAAGCCCATCGTCCTGCACGACCCGAAGTGCATGGGCGCACGGGCGTACGCGGCGCTCACGGAAGAATTTTTGAAAAAAACGGAAGGGAAGGGGGAATAACGCATGGCAAAAGGACTTGGAAGAGGACTCTCCGCACTGTTCAGCGACACGGAAGAGGCATACGAAAACGCGCGCACCGAGACGGGGGAAAACGCCCTTGCCGGCGCGACGGAAGTAGAAGTCTCCGAGATATTCCCCAACCCGCACCAGCCGCGGAAAGCCTTCGATGAAAACGCGCTCAACGATCTTGCGAATTCCATCCGCGAACACGGTATCATCAGCCCGCTCGTCGTCAACAAGAACCCCGACGGCACGTACATGATCATTGCGGGCGAACGCAGATACCGCGCGGCGATGAAGGCGGGGCTTACCAAAGTCCCCGTTATCGTCAAGGAGCTGGGCGACAAGGAGATCCAGGAGATCTCGCTCATCGAGAACCTGCAGCGCGAGGACCTCAACCCCATCGAAGCGGCATACGGCATGAAGCGGCTGATGGAGGAGTTCGGGCTCACGCAGGAGCAGCTTGCCGAGCGGCTGGGTAAATCCCGCCCCGCCATTGCCAACACGCTGCGCCTTCTCACGCTGGCGGAGGAGGTCATCGACATGGTGCGCGAGGGCAGGCTCTCCTCGGGGCATGCGCGCACGCTCGTGCCCGTTGCCAAGGAGGAGCAGGCGGCGCTCGCGGCGGAGTGCGCCAAGAACGGGTGGTCAGTGCGTGAGATGGAGCGCGCCGTCAAGCAGTACCTCAACCCGCCCGAGGTGCTCGCCAAGGAAAAGGAGCAGAAGAACGCGCTCGCCAACGCCGAGCTCAAGCACCTTGTGGAGCGGCTCAGATCGACGCTCAAGACGAAAGTCTCGCTCATCGGCACCGATAAGAAGGGGCGCATCTACATCGACTACTACACCCGCGACGATCTTGACCGCCTCAGCGAGATCTTGGATATTTTGGAGCGGATGGAGTAGGGCGCGGCGGGTTTTCCCGGGGGCATGTCCGCGGGAGATTGCCGCAAAGCAGGTGTGCGTCCGCGTGCCGCGGCGCAAGACATGCGGGAGAGTGCTCCCGCCGAAAGTCCGCCCACATGCGGACATGGTTATGCTGAAATTTATTAAGACCAACAAGCAAGACGTGCTCGCCTACGCCCCGTTTTTTGCGGGGCAGACGACGCACGTCTCTGATTTTTCGCTCGGATATCAGTTCATGTGGCACAAGCATCTTGCGCCCGATTACGCCGTCGCGGAGGGCTGCCTCATTCTGAAAGAGCTGTATGCGGGCAAGCACTACTTCCACTATCCGCTCTCTGCGGCGGGGGATGCGGAAGCGCAGCTGCGCGCCGTTGGGGAGATCGAGCAGTATTGCCGAGACAATGAGCTCCGCCTGCACTTTACCAACGTGCCGCGCGCGTTCGTGCCTGCGCTCGCGCTCCGCTATGCCGACGTCTCCGTGACGAATATCCGCCGCTGGCGGGATTACCTGTACGAGGCGGAGGCATTCCGCACCTATGCGGGCGGGAAGTATGCGGGGCAGCGCAATCATGTGAACAAGTTCCTCAAAAACAATCCCGATTGGACGTTTCACGTCTACCGCGAAGGGGACGAGGCGGCGCTTCTCGCCTTTTTGCGCGAATACGAGGCGGCGCAGCGGGCGAAGGGCTCCTATCTCGCCGACGAGGAGATGGACGAGGTGTACGAGCTCGTGCCCCGCATCGGGCAGTTCGGGCTGCTGTGCGGGTACCTCACCGCGGGCGGAAGGATGGTCGCCTGCGCCATCGGCGAGAAGTGCGGCGATATGCTCGTCGTCCACGTCGAAAAGGCGCTTAAAAGCGTGGAGGGCGCCTATCCGATGATCGCGCAGCAATTCGCGCGGGCGTTTGCGGGCGAGGGCGTGCGCTACCTCAACCGCATGGACGACGCGGGCGACATGGGGCTGCGCAAGTCTAAATTGCAGTACCTGCCGTGCGAGATCGTGGGCAAGTACAACGTTACGCCCCGCCGCGCCATCGACGGCGTCTCCCGCCTGCCCGTGATCAAGACGGCGCGCCTTCTCTTAAAGCCCGTTCCCGATGCGGATGCCGCCCGCTATGCCCGCCTTGCGGGGGATACGGAGCGCAACCGCCTGTGGGGGTACGATTGGCGGGAGGATGCGCCCGCGGGTGCGCCTGTGCCTGCGGCGGAGTGGTTCCTTGCGCAGGCGCGCGGATGGTTTAAGGAGAAGATGGAGATGCCCCTCGGCATCTACGCGGGCGGCGCGCTCGTCGGCGAAGTGACGCTGCACCGCTTCGGCTATCAGGCAGAGGCGGAGATCGGCGCGCGGCTGCTGCCCGAATACGAGGGCAACGGCTATGCCGCCGAGGCGGTCGCTTCCTACGCGGCGTATGCCTTTGAAAAGCTCGAGCTCGAGCGCATCGAGGCGAAGCACTTTAAGGAGAATGCGCGCTCGGGGAAGATGCTGCTGGGGGCGGGCATGCGCAAGCGCGGCGAAGACGAGCGGTATTGCTATTACGAAAAGACGCCCGCCATGTAGCCGCGCCCTGCCCTTGCGGGGCAGGTTTTTTTGCGCGGGCGGCGGGGGGATAAAAACACAAGATATTGTGGTCGGCGCGGTCTTCGCGCCGAATTTTTTGCGATGCGTGAGGGTTTTTGGTGAAAACGCCTCAAAAATCTGCAAAAAAAGATGCAATTTTCACAAAAAATTTTTAGAAATACCATTGACAAAGTGAAAAATGCGTGATATAGTATGTATAGTACAAGGAATGACGACGGGGGGAATGTCATGAACGCGAGGAGCGTTCCGTAATCCTTATATTATGTTTGCAGCCGTAGGCGCGCAGCGCAGGCGGCGGCGAAAGAGGGCGCGCCCTCTTTGTTTGGCACTTCGTGCCAAACAGTATAAGGTGTTCACGGAGAAGAAGCGCTTTTCCTTTTTTGGCGACCTCTCGGCGCATAGCCGGAAGGCGCTTTTTTGTACCCTTTGGCGAGCGGTCCCCCCGCGGCGCGGCAAAGGGGACAAGCGGGCGGCGGAAGGCGGTTGTACAAAAACTATATTCAGAGGTATGTGAGATGAAGAAGAGAAAGCTTCTCCGCAACGTTTCGTTGGTCGCGCTCTCCGCCGTGTTGGTGGGCGGTACGGCAATGGCGTTTACGGGGTGCAACAAGAAGAGCCCGAACGTTCTCGACGTGTTCATTTTCTGCTCGGTGGCCGATAAGGCGACCAACCAGCAGATCGTGGATGCGGCGATGGATGCGTTCAAGGAAGAGCATGCCGACCTTATCACGGATAAAGACGGAAAGGTGCGGAATGTCTCTGCAAAGATCAACAACATTGCAGATACGACGGAATACTTTAAGCAGTTGCAGCGGCGCCTTTCCGACAACGAGGCTTCCGACGTTGTGTATATCTCTCCCAAATACGCCACGACGTATGCGCAGCAGGGGTATGTGCTTGACCTTACGCCCTACCTTACGGGCAAGACGGCGGGCATGAGCAGCACGGCTGCAACCAACTCCAACGCCATCTGGGGGGATGCGCTCTCTCTGTATGCCGTGTATTCGACGACGGAGAACGACAGACCCGTCTATAAAAACGCCGCCGAGGCGACATGGGACGCGGAAGGGAAGGTTTGGAAGAACGGCGAAGGCGGCGATACGGTGGGCATCTACGGTTTGCCGAAGGACTACTCTTCCTTCTCGATGGGCTATAACCGCAACTTCTTTACCGATGCGATGAAGAAGGCGTATATGACGGCAAAGGCATCGAACGTGCGTGACGTTACGAGCTGGAGGTACACTGCGAAAAAGACGTCGGACGGAAAGGACGGAACGAACGCAGAGGAAGCCGTGAAGCATATTGGCGGCGATGCGGTTAAGTCGGTCGCGACAGCTGCCGTCGGCGGAAAGGTCAGTTATACCCTTTCTGATGGGACAAAAGTGGAGTACTCGGTGAGCAAGGGTGCCGAGACGCCCCTTATCGCCCCCGGGCTCCCTGTCACCTATAAGCCCTTCAACTTCTATAAGTACGCAAGCTTTGATTCGGCGTATCAGAACGGCGATCCCGTGGCGCTCGGCGTGGCGACCTATTCGCCTGATACCACCGGCGACGGGAAAGGAGACGGCTATACCGTCACCATCCCCGGCTTCCCCGGCGATACCTTCGAGGTCACGGCGGAGCAGTACGGCGGCGATGCAAACACGGCGCCCTACGCCAAGGAGCTCGGGCACACGGTGCTCACTTATGCCGAATACGGCGCGCTGAGCTGGGCGATCTCTTACTACCTCACCACCTTTGCATGGGATCAGTCTGGGACGCAAAATGGGCATAAAGGCGGTAAGTGGATCGAAGACGGCGGCTACTTCCAGAACGTGTACGGCGGCGAGCAGTACGAGAACTCCGACTTCGGCGTCAACGGCTACCTGCTGCCCTGGCTGTTCTCCAACGATGCGACGGTCGTCTCCTCCGACTATACGCAGGTCTGGAACTCCACCAACGAGCCCGCTTCCTTTACGGGAGATACAAAGTCCATCAAAGATTACGTCGGCAGAAACAGCGAAGTCATTGAAAAACTCAACCTCGACGGGACGACCCGCAAGGCAAACGTGCAGTTCGGCTTCGACAGCGAGAACTTCATCGAGACGTATGGCGCATTCCAGGAGATCGCTTCCACATGGAACGCGAACTCGGGCACGGCGGGCGACGCTGCCTCCGCACAGGACCGCGGCAATGCCTCCGGCTGGACGTACTTCACGCAGGGCGCCACGCTCTTCTACGGCGCAGGTACCTGGGACGCCGCAACGAGAAACGAATCGGATACCAACGACTTCTGGTTCGGGCAGATGCCCGCGCCCGTCTCCGAGAAGTTCGCGCTCTATTCTCAGGTCCGCAACGGCTATTACGAGATCGCAACGTACAGCAACGGTGCGACGGAAAAGGGCACGGGCGACGGCGCCAACAACGATTACAAGCAGCGCGAGCGCGACGATCTTACCAAAGGCGTGAAAGCATATACCGCCGAAGAGATCAAAGCCAACCAGCTGCTCCGCCAGGATAAGTGGGGCGCGCGTATGGACTCGGTCGGTTACGGCGTCAATGCGCAGGTCACCGAGTACACGGAGGACTCCGCGTGGAAGGAAGAGGCTGCCGTTTACGTCGTCGAATACCTCACCATCAACCGCGATTCGCAGGTCACGCTGACGTATGCGGGCGCGCAGCTGCCCAACTTCGTCGATCAGTGTACCGACTTCCTCCGCTATAACGATGCGGATTACAACGAGGCGCTCGAGGCAGAGGGCAAGACGAACGCCTTCTCCAAGATGATCACGCCCGATGACGGGGCAAAGTGGAATGCCTTCTACGACTATGCGCGCAAGCTTGCAGTGGCAGCCCGCGCGGCAAAGAGGGATGGCAGCAAGGATATGACGGTTGCAGCTTATGTGCAGGCGAACGCAAAGGCAGGCGAGTTCAGCGTTGCCGATCAGTACGATCCCGCGTTCAAGGATACCAAGCTCTCTGCATTCGCAGGCGATGCGACCTCGCTGCTCGCCTTCTCCATGAAGGTGCTCAGAATGGTTAACCTCGACTATGCAGACCGCGACCTCAACATGAGAATGGCGTGGGGCCTCAACTCCGCCCGCGATCAGCTCATGTACACGATGGATACCACATGGATGGTCCGCCTTACGCAGGCTTCGGCTACTCCCCCGTCCAAGCTGCTCGCCTACACCAACCAGAAGGAGATCACGGGTACCAAAGATCTGAAGACTTTGGTCGCGACCGACCCGAAGGATGCGAACAACAAGACGTATTGGACGCCTGCCATCAACTGCGTGTACAACGTCCGCAGCGCGCAGGAGAGCCTCAACTCGACGATGAACGTCAACATTAACGAGACGACCCGTCCGAGCAACGGCTAAAAAGGCTTACGGGGAACCTCTCCCGCCTGCGGGCGGGGGAGGGAATCCCTTTCGTGCGCGGTGCCCCTTGCGGGGCGTAACGAATAAGGAGGAAATCTGAATGGAAGAAAATACAACTGTGGTCGCGGAGGAACCCGCAGCCGCAGCGGCATCCGTTACAGCCGAATCCGCCCTCCCGCAAAAGAAGGAAAGAAAGCCCATTAACCAACAAAAACTGCAAGATAACTTGTGGGGTTGGGCGTTCTGCGTGCCCCTCATCGTGGGGACCGTCCTCTTTGTGTATGTAGCGCTCGTTATGGCAGTTTTGCTGTCTTTTACGACGTTCAACTCGGGTTCGGGTGCAACGGTATGGGAATTTTTGGGGGCAATGTTCTCCGGGAAGGAGGTCGGCAATCCCGGTTGGGAGACGGACGTCTTTACCAACCCGAACCCCAGCGCGATGGTATCCGATCCGTTCCGCTGGTATAAGTACATCTTCACTTGGAGTGAATACTCCAACACCGTCGCCGAACAGATGGGCATGGGCAAGATGAACGTGATGGGGGCGATGCTCTTCAACACGGTGTTCTACCTCATCGGCATTCCCATCGGCATGATCCTTGCCATGTTCTTTGCGGTGTGCATGTCGCGCGATATCAAGGGCGGGAACGTGTTCCGCGTCGTCTATTACCTTCCCTGCGTTGCGAGCACCATCTCCATCGTCTATACCTTCCGTCTGCTGTTCGCCTCTACCGAGTCGAGCGTCATCAACCAATTGCTCGGCACCTCTGTGCCGTGGATGGGCGCCGCAACGGGGGGCGACCTCGGGCAAGTCATAGCCGAAGGGGTCGATCCCTATTGGACGCAGGGGCTCATTCAAAAGTGCATCGTCATCATCATGGCGGTATGGAAGGGGCTCGGCGGTACGATCATCCTGTACATAGCAGGGCTCTCCGGCGTGAATGCGGCAACCAAGGAAGCCGCGCAGATCGACGGCGCAAGCGGCTGGCGCATCTTCTGGCAGATCACCATGCCCGATCTGTACCCCGTGATCTTCTATAACATGGTCACGGCGCTCATCGGCGGCATGCAGATCTATGCAGAGCCCGAACTCTTCTGGCCGACGACGGGTGATAGGATGCCGAGCATGTATACCTCTGGGTACGTCAGCCTCATCTGGTGGTACGGGACTTCGGGCAATGCGCCGCTCTCGCAGACGAACGCGTATTTGCCGGGCAACGAGATCTTCTACGACGGCACGCGTTCCAACCGCATGTGGTACGGACTCGGCGCGGCTTACGGCATCATCCTTGCCGTTATCGTGCTCGTTATGACGCTCTTCCAGTTCTGGCTGGATAAGAGAAGGGAAAACTAAGGAGGGACGGCAATGGAAAACATGGAAAACATGCAAGTGCAGATGCCCGTGGAAGAGCCGCAATACTCCTCCTTCCGCTATGCCGTGGGCGCGGTGCTCGCGTTCTTCGGCTTCTCGTCCAAAACGCACCGCGCAAGCAAGAAGCGCGCCAAGCTCGTCGGCGATATCTTTACCTATGTCGTCCTTCTCTTCGGCGGCTTCCTCATGCTCTACCCGTTCTGGTGGATGATCGCTGCCTCCTTTGGCGCTACGGCGACTTCCGTCGGCATCGGCGCGATCTCGGGCATGACGTGGTGGCCCTCGCCCGCCTATCCGACCGTGGTCAACGGCGTGAAGGAAGGCGCGTTCTACAACTACGAGATCCTCTTCACGAGCGGGTTCTCGCAGGGGTTTGTAGAGGGATTTACCTATTGGAGAGCGGTCGGGAACAACCTCTTTTATTCCATCGTTCCCGTCGTGGTCGGCGTGATCACTTCGGCGATGGCGGCGTTCTCCTTCGCGAAGATCAATTGGGCGGGCAGGAACGTTGTCTTCCTCTTCCTCCTTGCGGCGATCATGATCCCCGGCCCCGCCATCATGGCAACGCAGTACGCCATGTACAAGTCGTTCCACTTTACGGATAGCTGGCTCGTTATGGTCGTTCCCGGACTGTTCGGCTCCATCATGACGGCGTTCTTCATCCGCCAATTCCTGTTCGGGCTTCCCACCTCCATCATCGAGGCGGCGAAGATCGACGGCGCGGGCTACGGCAGGATCTTCGTGAGCTTTATTCTCCCGCTTGCGATGCCCGCCATCGTGGCGCAGGGGCTGCTCTCCTTTATGGGCGTATGGAACAACTACATGGGTTCGTACATCTTCATCAATTCACAGTGCGAGTGGATCAACCTTCCGCACGCCATGTGGCTGATGGAGACGAACATAAACTTCGACGCCAACCAGGGGCCCATCCTTGCGGCTGCGGTGATGTGCGTTTTGCCCGTCATCATCCTGTTCGCCATCTTCCAGCGCATGATCATCGGCTCGCTGATGCTCACGGGCTCTAAGGAGTAAACAGACAGCCATCAAACTTACAAAAACAGGGCAAAAAAGCCCTGTTTTTTGTATGCGCCCCGCTTGAAAAATCGCGCGGGATGCGGTATAATGAAGGCGGGATCCGCCCGAAAGCAAACCGGGGAAGCGGGCGGAAAATCTTGCGGGAATGAGGAAAAAACCATGGCATTGAAGTATCCGAAAAATGCAAAGTTCAACAAATTGAAAATGCGCTCGCCCGATTATATGTCGTGGCAGGAGGGTTGTGCGCACGATCCCTCCCTTTTGGAGTGGAACGGCAGGTATTACGCCTATTCGACGGATACCTTCGGCGCGCCCGGGGGCTATCAGATCCGCGTGAGCGACGATCTGCTGCATTGGGAGTATGCGGGTTCGGCGTTTGCGCTCGAGGGCGTTGCGCCGCACTACAAAAAGGGCGAGGGGCGCGGGCAGTACGGCAACTTGCAGGCGGCGTTCGATTGGTGCGTGACCGATCAGAAGGAGGTCGGCTACGGCATTTGTACCCGCACGGATGGCTCTATGTCCTTTTGGGCGCCGCACTGCGTGCGCGGCACGGACGGAAAGTTCTGGCTGTATTTCTGTTTAACGGGGTATTTCGGCGGGTCGAAATCGTGCATCGGGCTCGCCAAGGCGGACGATCCGCTCGGGCCCTTCTCGTGTGAGGGGCTCATCGTGCAGTCGCCCGCAGGCTGGCGCACGCCCAACGCCATCGATCCGCAGGTGCTCTTCGCCGAAGAGAAAATGTGGATGGTGTACGGCTCCTTCGGGCTCGGGCTGTATCTCATCGAACTCGACCCCGCCACGGGGCTGCGGAAGGACGGCGCTTCCTACGCCGATCATGCCGCGGGGAAGCTGTCGTTCGCCGCATATTACGGCACGCACCTTGCGAGCGGCTCGCTCGAGGGCGGCGTGCTGCACTACGAGAAGGACGTCCCCGTGCTCGAAAAGGGCAAGTGGACGAAAAAGAGCTATTACTACCTGATGTGCTCGTATGGCTCGCTTTCCTCCGCCTACAACATGCGCTGCGGCAGGAGCGAGCGACCCGAGGGGCCGTATACGGACGTCAACGGCAATCCGCTCGTCTGCTCGACGGATATCGGCACGGGCAATAAGATGCTCGGCTCCTTCCGCTGGGAGGATGACCCCGTCGACTACTTCTGCCCCGGGCACAACGATATGTTTACGACCTCCCGCGGCGTGCGGCTCATCTCCTACCATTGCCGCACCAATTATTTCATCGAGCAGGGACTCTCCCGCTCCAATAACTTCCACTATCTCTATCTTTCGCAGTTCGATTACAATTCGGACGGCTGGCCCGTGATGAACGCCAACCGCTATGCGGGGGAGGAGATCCAAAACGTTACGGCGGAGGAGCTCATCAATATCACCGCGGGCAAGTTCGAGGCGGTGCTCTTTACGCAGGGGACGGCGGTGGAGACGGCGCGGCGCGTCGTGCTGCACAAGGACGGCGTGCTCGGCGGCGCGCTGAAGGGCGCGTGGAAGATGTATGGCGCCCGCTATATCGCCATCGAGACGCAGGGGGATGAATTTCTCGGCGTCGTCATGCCGGCGTGGATCGAGCATCAGGGCGCGGCGGGACTTACCGTCACGGCGATGGGCAAAAAGACGGGCATGGCGCTCATCATGAACAGCACCAACAGGATCTGAGCGGCGACGCGCCCGCTTTGGCGCAATGCCGATCGGGGATTTTGGCAAAGGCGCGCCCTTCTTTGCGAGCGGGCGGAAGTGCCGCGAGGCTTGCAAGCGCACGATCATGTCAAACAAAAAGAGGCTCGGAAACAGCTCCGAACCTCTTTTGTTTTTGCGTCGCCCGCGCGGGCGCGTTACTTCTATATAATAATGTAATAGAGAGGGACTCAGCCCTTTTTGTCGTCGTCGGGGTCGTCTTCCGCGTGCTCGTCGGGTGCATCGGGGTGCATGAAGTCGCGCCGCGGGGTTTGCGCTTCGTTTGCGTCCGCCCTTCCGCGCGCCAAAAACATGGCTGCGCCGAAGACGACGGCGCCGAGCAGGCAGCACGCAACGGCAAGGAGATCGCGCAAAAACGCAGCCACGAGCGCCGCAGCGACCACCGCAAGGCAGGCAAGGATACAAAAGAGCATTTGCAGGATGCGCATACGATTTCTCCGCACGAGGTATAAAATCGGATATATTGTACCATAAAACATAGGAAAACACAACAAGTTGTGCGCCGCAAAATCGCCGAAAAATTCGCCAAAAAAATTTGAAAAAAACCGAAAAAAGTTGCAAAAATCAGTTGACTTCTCGCAAGGGGTGTGATAGAATAAGCAAGCTGTCTGATGAAGACACCCCCAAGCGCAGCTAAATATGCGGCCAAACGGAAAAATTTTCGAAAAAACCGAAAAAAGTTGCAAAAAATGCTTGACACGGGGGAAGCGCCTATGATATAATAGGCAAGCTCTCTCCGCGAAAAGGGGACAGCCCGAACTGTTGTTCGGTCAGCGCAGATTAAAAATCGAATAGAAAAGAAACGATTTTTTGTAACACAAAAAGCAGTTTCTGTCAATTTTTTTGAGCATCAAAGTACTCAAAACAAAGTCAGCAAGATAACGAATTTTCGTTAGAGCCGTCGGTACGTTTAGCGCGTATCGGCTTTAAACAATTAAACTCAAGAGTTTGATTCTGGCTCAGGATGAACGCTGGCGGCGTGCTTAACACATG
>CALVLO010000001.1 GCA_944338265.1 uncultured Clostridia bacterium | reverse complement strand
ATACCCCTGCGCATTGTCGATGGAGAGGCAGAAGGAAGCGGCGAGCGCCGCGGCATATTCTTCTTCGGAGAGCCCCTGCGCGGCGGCAATGCGGCGCAAAACGGTGCGCAAAAAGTCTCCGCCCGCGCCCTGCCGCGTGCGGGAACCGATCTCTTCGCCGTCGAGCACGGCGGCAATGCAGATGCCCTCTGCCTTCGCCGCGGCAAGGGTGTGCAGCGAAGCATAGGCGCTCGCGAGGTCATCGAGGCGGGGCGCAGAAAGGAACGCTCCGTCCGCGCCCCAAAGATATGGCTTTTCCGCGCAGACGGCATACAGATCGGCTGCAACGGCGTCTTCGGGAAGAACGGCGCCCCCCTGCCCGCTCAGCGCAAGGAGGGGGAGGGCTTCCTGCATGTTCGGCGCAAATTTTTCGTTCACGTCGCGGTCGAGGTGGATGGCGAGAGAGGGGAGGGAGACATAAAAGTCGCTCGCATAAGCTTGGGTGCGGAGTGCATCGCCCTCCCTGCGCACCACGCGCCCCGCAATGCGGAGCGGGCGGTCGAAGAAGGTGTGCCAGATGCCGCCGCCGTAGGGCTCGGCATTGAGGCGGACGGCGTGCCCGTCCGAAAGCACGCTGCCCTCTTTGAGTTTGAGGCAGGGGGAATCGGCGTGGCTCGCCGCGATCTTAAAGCCGCCGCGCGCATCGCCCGCGGTGAAGGCGATAAGGGCGCTCCCGCCGCGGACGGCGAAGTATTTCCCGCCCGCCGCAATGTCCCACGGCGCGTGTTCCGGAAGTTCGCAAAATCCGTGTGCCGTGAGCAGCGCGCGGGCATTTTCCACTGCCTGATAGGGCGTATAGGTAGTTTCGAGGAAGCGTAAAAAGTCTTTCATGCAGATCTCCTTGGCGGATATACCTCTATCATAGCATGTGCGGGCGCAAAAAGCAAGCGGGAAGGGGCGCAGGCGCACCATTTTGCCCGCCTTGACATTGCCGCCCGCATATGTTACAATGGCGCAAGAGGTGCGAATATGGGGAAACTCAGGCAAAAACTCTTTCACATGATGGCACGCATCTATTTTAAGTTTGCGGATAACAAGCTCGCGCAGGCGCAGAACGTGCAGGACGGGGCGGAGGCGGGCGATCCCGCAACGGCGGCGCTCTTGCGCCGTGCAGCGGCGGAGGGCGCGGTGCTGCTCAAAAACGACGGCACCCTTCCCCTGAAGGGCAAGTTTGCGCTCTTCGGGCGGGTACAGTCAGATACCTTCTATGCGGGCTACGGCTCGGGCGGCGACGTCAGGCGGCGGTATGCGGTGAGCATCCTCAAAGGTCTCCGCAACGCAAACGCGCCGCTTGTTTCCGCGCTCGCCGCGGCATACGAGGCTTGGTCGGCGGCGCATCCAATTGCAGATAAGGGCTGGGGCGCATGGCAGAGGAGCTATCCCGAGATGCCGCTTTCGGAGGAGCTGCTCCGTGCAAGCGCTGCCGAGGCGGATACCGCCGTCGTCGTCCTCGGCAGAGCGGCGGGCGAGGACCGCGAAAACGAGCTCAAGGGCGGCAGCTACTGTCTCACCCGCGAGGAAGAAGAGCTCCTTTCCCGCGTGACGGGCGCGTTCCGCCGCGTCGCCGTCGTGCTCAATGTGGGGAACCTCATCGATCTTTCCTTTCTCGAAGAGGAGAAGATCGGCGCGGCGCTCCTCATCTGGCAGGGCGGCATGGAGGCGGGCAATGCCTGTGCCGATCTGCTGCTCGGCAAGGTCTCGCCCTGCGGCAGGCTCTCGGATACCGCCGTGCGCCGCTATGCGGATCACCCCACCGCGGGGCACTTCGGCGGCGTCAAGTACAACGAGTATTTCGAGGATATTTACGTCGGTTACCGCTATTTTTCCACCTTCGGGAAGATGCCGCTCTTTCCCTTTGCCCACGGGCTGAGCTATACCTCCTTTTCGCGGGAGGCGGCGCTCGGGGAGGGCTGCGTCCGCGTGAAGGTAATAAATACGGGAGCATGCGCGGGGCGGGAGGTCGTCACCCTCTTTGTGAAAAAGCCGTCCGCGCCCGTCGAGACGCCCGCCCGCGAACTCATCGGCTTTTGCAAGACGGGGCTGCTCGCGCCCGGGGCATGCGAGGCGTGCGTTATCCCCATCGATGAGCGCGATCTGTGCGTGTACGACAGCGCGCGCTCTGCTTGGGTGATGCAAAGGGGCGAGTACGAGCTGTATGTGGGCGGCGACGTGTGTTCGGCGGAAAAGATCGGCTCTTTCGTGCTGGAGGAGCGCATCTTCGAGCAGTGCTCCGAACAGGGCGCGCCGCGCGTTTGCTTTCCCGTGCTCACGCAAAACGGGGGCACCATGTCCGTGCGGACGGCTTCGCAAGATGTCCGCAGTGCGATGCTGCGCGATCTTCCCGCGCCGCTTGCGGCGGGGGAGGCGTGCACGTTCGAAGATGTCCTTTCCGGCGGGGCGAGCGCGGCGCAGTTTGCCGCACAGCTCAATCAAGAGGAGTTGGAGGCGATCTCCCGCGGGGATTATACAATGAACAGCCCGCTCGGCGCAAGCGGCAATGCGGGCGTGCTCGGCGGAGTGCTTCCCTCCCTGCGCGAAAAGGGCGTGCCGCCCGTCACGCTGACGGACGGACCCTCCGGCATCCGTCTGCACGCTTCGGCTTCGCTGCTGCCCATCGGCACGCTGCTCGCGTGCAGCTTTGATGTCCGCCTCATAGAGGAAGTCTACCGCGCCGTGGGGGAGGAGATGAAGGTGCTCGGCTCCGACGTTTTGCTCGCGCCCGCGCTCGATCTGCACCGCAGCCCGCTGTGCGGGAGGAATTTCGAATACTATTCGGAAGATCCCTACCTCACGGGCAAGCTCGCCGCGGCGGCGGTGCGCGGCGTACAGGCGGCGGGCGTCTCCGCCTGCCCCAAACATTTTGCCTGCAACGATCAGGAATTTAACCGCAACTATAACGATTCCCGCCTCTCCGAGCGGGCGCTGCGCGAGCTGCATCTGCGCGCGTTCGAGATCTGCGTGCGGGAGGGGAAGCCGCATTTTCTCATGACCTCATACAACAAGGTCAACGGCGTTTGGGCACACTATCACTTTGAGCTCGTGCGCGGGATCTTGCGCGGCGAGTGGGGGTTCGATGGCTGCGTCATCACCGATTGGTACATGCGCCCCGCCCGCTGTCCGGAGTTCCCCCGCTTAAAGGTGAACGCCTACCGCGTGCGTGCGGGCGTCAACGTGCTCATGCCGGGCGGCGGGTATCTCGGCAGGCGCAAGCCGGACGGCACGCTGCTTGCATCGCTCGGCAAAAAGGGTGGTATCACGCTCGGCGAGCTGCAACGTAACGCGGCGGAGATCCTTTCCGCGATCGCCAAGACGCATGCGGCGCAAAAGGCGCAAAATTTGCAGGAAAATTTGTAAAAACCCCCTTGCAAAGCGGAGCCCGCTGTGCTACAATAGGCGTTGTGCTGCCAAGGAGGAAGAACGCATATGTGGTTTGAAGAAAGCGTATTTTACCAGATCTACCCGCTCGGGTTTTGCGGGGCGGAGCGCGAGAACGACTTCGGCGAAACGCGCCACCGCCTGCACAAGATCGAGGCGGAGATCCCCCGCCTCAAAGCGCTCGGCGTGGGCGCGCTGCTGCTGAATCCGCTCTTCGAGAGCGAGCGCCACGGCTACGATACGGTGGACTTTTTTCGGGTGGACCGCCGCCTCGGCACCAACGAGGAGTTCAAAGCGCTCGTGGAAAAGCTGCACGCGGCGGGCATCCGCGTCGTGCTGGACGGCGTGTTCAACCACGTCGGCAGGCGCTTTGCGCCCTTTTCAGAAGTGCTCGAAAAGCGCGAGGGCACCGACTACCGCTTTTGGTTCAACATCAATTTTTGGGGCAATTCCCGCTATAACGACGGGCTGGATTACGAGAATTGGGAGGGGCATCCCGAACTCGTCAAACTGCGGCTGGAAAATCAGGATGTGCAAAACTACCTCATGGACGCAGTGCGCTTTTGGATCCGCACGTTCGGCATCGACGGGCTTCGGCTGGATGTGAGCTATCTGCTCCCGCCGTGGTTCATGGAGCTCTTGCGCCGCACGGTGAATGCGGAGAAGGCGGAATTTTTCCTCGTTGGCGAGGTCATCCACAACAACAATTTTCAGCAGAACGTCTGCCCCGCGCGCCTCGATTCCATCACCAATTACGAGGGCTTCCGCAGCATGGTCTCGGCGTTCAACTCGGGCAACCTCTTCGAGATCGAGCACTCCATGAGCCGCCTGTTCGCCGATACGCCGTGGGCGCTCTTCAAGGGTAAGCACCTTTTGAATTTTGTAGATAATCACGATGTCGAGCGCGCCGCGACCGCCCTCAGAAACAGGGCGAATTTGCCCAATTTGTACACACTGCTCTTTACGATGCCCGGCATCCCCTGCCTCTATTACGGCTCGGAGTACGGCGCGGAGGGGGATAAGTCCGATCTTGACTATAAGCTCCGCCCCTGCATCGACGAGATCGACCGTACCGCCTGCCCCGCGCTCACCGCGCACATCCAAAAGCTTGCCGCCATCCGAAAGGCGTGCCCCGCGCTCAGCTACGGGAGCTACGCAAAGGCGACGTGCATGAACACGAACTTTTCCTTCGTGCGGGAGTGGAACGGGGAGAAGGTGATCGTCGCCGTCAATATCGGCGATGGCGACTGTACCGTGCGCGTGGAGGAGGCGGAGGGGACCGACCTTTTGAGCGGGCAGGTGCGCAACCTCAACGATATTTATCTGCCGCCGCACACGGCGTGCATTTACAGGAAAAACTAAATTGCCGTTTACGGTAAAATGCAGCGCGCCCGCGGCGGAAAGCCGCGGGCGCGCAATGTTTGTATGGGGTTTAGTCTGTGAGCTTTTTCACATAGCAGCGCCTGCGCTTGTGCTGCACGGAGTCAAAGCTCTTCCAAAGATTGTGGATATTGTAGTTTTCTTCGAGGTTCAAAAGCGTCTCCAAGTGCTTTGCCGTGCCCTCTTGGAGCATGCGCATGAGCTCATCCACCATCACGATGCTCGCGCCGCGGTAGGTGGGCAGCACGCCCACGAGCGCGAGATCGATGACTTCGGGCTTTTTCACCGCCTTCAAAATGCGGAAGATGGTGGGGAGCGTCAGCTTCCCGCCCGATTTTTGCACGGCTTTGGCAATGGAGGGGAAGCACAGTCCGAAGCAGACGGGGTTCTCGTTTTTATCGAGCAGCAGCGCCACATATTTGATATTGATGATGAGGCGGAAGTTCTTAATGAGCTGCTTCTTCATCGTCTCGTTGAGGGGCACGGCTTGGTAGATCTGGTCATACGTCTCGTCGTACATCTGGAAGAAGCGGTCTTTATACTTTTTAATAAAGTCGCGCGTCGTCTTGGCGTCGCTCATGTGCAGCTCATAGCGGTTGATGAGCTTTTCGCGCATCTCGTGGATATGGGGATCGATCTCCTTGGGCAGGTAGAGCTTGTGCTCGATCCAATCGACTTCCTTCGCGTAGCCGAGCGACTCGATGAGGCGCTGGTAGTAATCGTAGTTGTACTGTTCTTCAAATGTCGCGAGCTGATCGAAGCCCTCAATGAGCAAGCCCTCGCGCTCCATATCGGAGAAGCCGAGGGGACCGACGACTTCCTCCATGCCCTTGCGCTTTGCCCATGCCTCCACGGCGGCAAAGAGGGCGGCGGCAATTTCCTGATCGTCTAAGCAGTCGAACCGCGTAAAGCGCACGCGCTTTTGCTGCCACTTATCGTTGGCTTTGCGCTGCAAGATGCCCGAAATGCGCCCGACCACCTTTCCGTCGCGGTAGGCGAGGTAGTAAACTGCCTCGGATTCGCCGTAGTAGTGGTAATCTTTGCGGAAGATCTGCATCTCGTCGCCGTAGAGCGGCGGAACAAAGTTGGGGCAGTGCTTATACAGTTTGAGCGGAAAGTTGACGAACGCCTTGCGCTGTCTGCGCGTGGCAACTTCCTGGATTTCGATCATGAGGCTCTCCAATTGATTTTGTCATAAAATCATATGATAAAATCAGTATAGCTCAAAGTCAAACGATTGTCAAGAAAATGCCGCGCTTTTTGTCGAAAGAATTTCTTTGCCCTGCATTGACAATTTTTTCCCGCGGGGGTATAATACCGTTGAACGGCGCCCCGCTGCGGCGCACCGTTCGGGGCGGCTGCGCAGGGGCGCTCGGCGGCAGCCGCAAGAGGTATGGCATGGGCAATTTCATCTTCCTTTCTCCCAACTTTCCGGAAGGGTATTGGCGGTTCTGCGCGGCGCTCAAGGCGCGCGGGTTTTGCGTGCTCGGCATCGGGGATTGCCCCTACGATGCGCTCAGACCCGAGCTCAAAGGCGCGCTCGCCGAGTATTATAAGGTAAATTCGTTGGAAGATTACGGCGAGGTATACCGCGCCGTCGCCTTCTTCGCCTTCAAATACGGCAAGATCGATTGGCTGGAGAGCAACAACGAGTATTGGCTGGAACAGAACGCCCGCCTGCGCGACGATTTCAACATCCAAACGGGCTTCCATTTTTCCGATATGCCGCCCGTCAAATACAAATCCAAAATGAAGGCGCGCTACGAGGCGGCGGGCATCCCCGCGGCGCGCTATTGCATGGCAGATGACAGGGCAAAGTGCGCCGCCTTTCTCAAAGAGGCGGGGCGCGTCGTCGTCAAGCCGGATAACGGCGTGGGCGCGAACGCGACCTATTGCATCTCCTCCGAGGCGGAGCTTTCCCGCTTTTTCGCCGAAGGACACAGGGGCTATATCATGGAGGAGTTCGTCGATGGCACCATCTGCTCCTACGATGCGATCATAGACGGCGACGGGCAGCCCGTCTTCGAAACGGGCAACGTGACGCCCGATTCTTTGATGGATGTCGTCAACGAGCATGCGGATAGCTGTTTTTATATCGTAAAGCAGCTCTCCGAAGAGGTGCGCCGAAAGGGCAGGGCGGCAGTGAAGGCGTTCGGCGTGAAGAGCCGCTTCGTGCACTTCGAGTTTTTCCGCCTCAATCAGAGTTGCCGCCTGGGCAAGCAGGGGGAGATCGTCGCGCTCGAAGTGAACATGCGCCCCTCGGGCGGCTGCTCGCCCGATATGATGAACTACGCGAATGGCGTAGACGTCTACGAGATCTGGGCGGATATGATCGCGGGCAGGGCGCCCGCCCTCCATCAGAACGAGCACTTCTACTGCGCCTTTCTCGGGCGGCGCAGCGGGCGCCGCTATGCGCTCTCGCACGCGGAGATCTTGCAGCGGTACGGGGCAAACCTCAAAGAGTACGGCGAGGTGGACAGGGCGCTCGCTCCCGCCATGGGAGATTACCGCTATATCGCCTGCTTTTCTTCGGAAGAGGAGGTATACGCCTTCTTCCGCGCGCTTTCCGCCACGGCGGCAAACTGAAAAAGAGCGGGGAAGGCGCTTCCCGCAAAAAAAGTTCGCAATGGCGAACTTTTTTTGAAAAAATGCCCTTCAAACAGTTGACAGCGCCTTTCCGCCGTGATAGAATATGACCGTAGTTCGCAGAGACGAACACTTTTTTCAGAAGATGAGTTCGCATGTGCGAACACCGCCGCGGAGGGCGGCGGAAAAGGAGATCGTTTATGCCGTTGGTTCTTGCGCCCGTCGGGCAGGAAGTGAGGATCGTAAAGATCGTCGCAGACGAAAAGACGAAGAAGCACCTTGCAAATTTGGGGCTTCTCGTGGATGCGAGGGTGACCGTGCTCTCCTCGGCGGGCGGGAGTACCGTCTGCCGCGTCAAAGAGGGCAGGCTCGCGCTCGACCGGAACGTTGCGGCGCACATTTACGTCGCATAACTTAGGCAAGCATTTTTTATTCGGGAGGTACATAGAGTACGATGCAAAAGTTGTTGGAGGAGTTCGTCCCCGGCGAAAAGGGCGTCATCGTCGCCGTCGCGGGGGAGGGGCGCGTCAGAAGGCGGCTGTTCGATATGGGCGTAACGCCCGGGGCGGAAGTCGTGATGCGCAAGAAGGCGCCGCTCGGCGATCCCATCGAGATCACCCTGCGCGGCTATGAGCTGACGCTCCGTAAGACGGAGGCGGCATGCGTGACCATGGAGGTGAAGAAGAAATGAAGCAGTTTGCCTTGGCGGGGAACCCCAACTGCGGGAAAACCACGCTCTTCAATCTCCTTACGGGGTCTACGGCGTACGTCGGGAACTGGCCCGGGGTCACCGTCGATAAAAAGGTCGGCACGTACAAAAAGGGCGCGGAGCCCGTGCAGATCGTCGATCTGCCCGGCATCTATTCGCTGTCGCCCTACACGCCCGAAGAGGTCATCTCGCGGAACTTCATTCTCGAAGAAAAGCCCGCGTGCGTCATCAACATCGTGGATGCGACCAACTTGGAGCGCAACCTCTACCTCACCACGCAGCTCATGGAGATCGATGTGCCCCTCGTCATCGCGCTCAACATGATGGACGCGGTGGAAAAGACGGGCGATCAGATCGATGCCAAGCTCTTGGAGGAGAAGATCGGGCTGCCCGTCGTTGCCATCTCCGCACTCAAAGGCACGGGCATCAAAGAGCTGATGGATCGCGCCATCGCCGTCTCCAAAACGCCGCGCGAGGGCGTCACCGTCCTCAAGGATTCGCCCATCGCACACCTCGTGCAGGATGTGAATATCGCGCTCAAAGCGCAAAAGGTGGGTGCGCCGCTCTTCCACGCGGTCAAACTTTCGGAGATGGACGAGATCGAAACGAAGATGCACCCCGAACTCGTGCAGATGGTGGATGCCTTCAAGGCGACCTTCCAAGATGATACCTTCGGCACCGATCTCGAAGCCGTCGTTGCGGATGCGCGCTACAAGTATATCTCGGCGAACTATTCCACCGCGTATACGCACAAGGGCGCGAAGGGGGAGAAGCTCACGGGGAGCGACAAGGTGGATAAGGTGCTCACGCACCGCATCTGGGGCATCCCCATCTTTATCGTCATCCTGTTTGCCATCTTCCACCTCACCTTTGCGGAGGACTTCCTCTACATCAGCGCGATGGCAGGCGGGCTCCCGACGCTCGAAGAACTCGGGCTGGATATGGAAAACGGCGGCGTGACGCTGCTCGCCTGCTTTTACGACGGCGCAGTCTTCTCCCCGGGCGTCATCCTCACCAATCTGCTGAATTGGCTGCTCGAATGGATCAACGTGCTTGCGGAAATGGCTTGTGCCAACGCCGCGCCGTGGGTGGGCAGTTTTGTGGTGGATGGCGTTCTGGGCGGCGTGTTTGCCGTGCTCGGGTTTATCCCGCAGATCTTAACGCTCTTCCTCTTCTTCTCCATTTTGGAAGATACCGGCTACATGGCGCGCATTGCGTTCATTCTCGACCGCATCTTCCGCAAGTTCGGGCTTTCGGGCAGGGCGTTCATGCCCATGGTGATGGGCTTCGGCTGCTCGCTGCCCGCCATGATCAACACCCGTACTCTTGCCGACGAAAAGGAGCGCACCACGACCATCCGCGTCATCCCGTTCTTCTCGTGCGGGGCAAAGCTGCCCATCCTCACGGCGGTTGCGGGCGCCATCGTCTCGGCTGCCGGCGTGGGGAATGCAGACGTCATCACCATGTGCATGTACCTTTTGGGTATCTGCACGGCGATCGCAACCGTCATCCTCATGCGCTCCACGACGCTGCGCGGCGAAGTCCCGCCCTTCATCATGGAACTTCCCGCCTACCACGCGCCGCGCTTTCAGAGCCTGATGGTGCACCTGTGGGATAAGACCAAGCACTACATCAAAAAGGCGTTCACCATCATCTTGGCTTCGACCATCATCATCTGGTTCTTCTCTTCGTTCAGCTGGAGCTGGGAGTTCCTCATCGATGAAAACGGCGATAACCTTCGGATGAACGAGAGCATCCTGGGCTCCATCGGCATGCTCATTCAGCCGCTCTTCACGCCGCTCGGCTTCGGTTCGCAGCTCGGCAGGGAGTTCGGCTGGGTGTTCGCGGTCGCCGCGATCACGGGGCTTGTGGCGAAGGAGAACGTCATCGCAACGTTCGGCTCGCTCGCAGCCGTCGTGGCGGGTTCGCTCATCGCCACGGAAGATGGCGTTGCAGAAGTCGCCGCCATGATCCAGGGCACGGGCATCTCAACGCCTGCACTCATCGCCTTCATCGCCTTCAATATGCTCACCATTCCCTGCTTTGCGGCTTGCGCCACGGCGCGGGCGGAGCTTCCCAAGGGCAAGTTCAAGTGGACGCTCCTCTTCTGGCTCGCCACGAGCTACGTCGTCTCTACGGCGATCTACCTCATCGGTTCGTGGTGGTGGACGTGCTTCATCTTCCTTGCGCTCGCTGCGGCGGCGGTCACGGGGATCGTCCTCTGGAACAAAAAGCATCCCTTGGCGGAAGCGGCCGCGGCAGAGGCGGATGCCGCCTTCGAGGAGGCAGCCGCAGCCCAAACTACCGATAAGGAGTGACCCATGGCTTGGTACGAGATCCTCATCATCGTTGCGGCTTGTGCCGTCGTGCTCGGCGTTGCCGTTCGGGCGATCATCCGCAAAAAACAGGGCAGATCCGGCTGCGACTGCGGCGGCTGCGCGGGCTGTACGGGCTGCGCAGCCTGCAACAGGGAAAAACCGGACGGAAAAGAGTCAAAAAAGCCTACACAACAATCTCCATAAATCTTCGGAAAGGGGAGCCCCGCGCGGGTTCCTCTTTTCGTATTGCGGGCGGGATTTCGCCCGCTGCAAAAATATATAAGCATTGTATAATTACGGCGTTTATAATTTACACGAAAGGTTGCTATTCATCTTTTTCATGGCGGAAAAAGCGAAAAATGCAATTTTGCGGAAATATTCGTTGACAAATGTGTGAAAAGGGGGTAAAATATTTTCAGATACGCAAATACGGGGGCGCCCCCGTATTCGTGCGGATGATATCCGCACGAATAAAAAACCCTATCGGGGGAAGTATAAAAATAAAAACGACGGCGCTTGCGCCGTAAAATTTTTGGGAGGCATTTATGAACAAAAGATCGAAGATCGCAACAGTAGCGCTTGCCGCCTGCATGACGACTTCCGTGGCGCTTGTCGCAGCCGGCTGCGGCGGGGTAGCGGATCCGAAAGGGTACACCTACCGCACTGCAACGACCGGACTTGCGACGAATTGGAACCCGCACGCATGGGAGACGAATGTAGATAGCGAGCTCCTTACCTACCTCACGTCGCCCTTCGTGGATATGACGATTCTCGATTCCGAGGAGCGCACGTTCCAATGGGTGTATGAGATGGCAACTTCCGTTGAGGACGTGACGAAAGATCATAAGGATGATCTTACAAAGTACGGCGTCAGGCTGCAAAAGGGCAAGACGGCGGAGACGACGGAAGCAGGCTTTGTGTTTGAGATCAAGCTCAATCAAAATGCAAAATGGGAAAACGGCGAGCAGATCACTGCCGATGACTATGTCTATTCCATGCAGCAGCTGCTCAATCCCGAAATGAAGAACTATCGTGCAAACCTCTATATTGCCGATGAATCCGAGCTTGCCGGTGCATACAATTATTACTATTCTACCGATGCTTCCATCTTCCTCGATACGGCGCGGCTTGTCGAGGTCGATGACAAGGGGAATATCACGCGGCTCAATTTTGCAACCAATGAAGATGCGATCGCGGCAGGGTGGAAGATCACGCTCGATATGTGGAGCTTCTACGGTTTGGAGGGGATGAAGGATGCAAACGGCAAAGAGTGCCCGCAGTATGTTTCCATCACAGATACGACGAAGTACCGCGATGAAGCCGTTGAGGATGAATCTGCGGAAGGCGCATGGGTCTCGGCAGCCGATCTTTATACAAAATATATTGATGATATGCAGGTCGGCGGCGATTACAGCACATACGTCGGTGTATTCTATGAGAAGAATCCCTATAACGGGATGAAGTTTGCCGATGGCGTCGGCTTGTATAAGGTCGATGATTATACCATCCGCTATGTCAACAACGTGTATATCGAGCTGAACACGTTCATGACGTCGCTCACCTCCAATTGGCTTGTCTACGAAGATCTCTACGAGGCAGGCAAAGAGACGACGGGCGCGCTCACGACGACGACTTACGGCACCTCGTTGGAGACGACCATGTCTTACGGTGTGTATAAGTTCGAGTCCTACGATGAAGGCCGCCAAATGAAGTTCGAGCAGAACGAGAATTGGTATGGTTGGGATAAAGATGAGAACGGCGATCTCGTCGTCGATGAGAACGGTAACCTCGTCTCCCACACGAGCGTGAAGATCAATGGGCAGAACGTCCGTCAGTATATGACGACGAATATCATCATCGATGTGATGGATACGGCTACGCAGGAGCAAGCCTTCATGAATGGTGAACTCACAACGTGGACGCCCGCTTCCGATCAGCTCTCCACCTACGAGATGAGCGACTTCCTGTATCAGGAAGACGAGACGTATACGATGAGCTTCTTCTTTAACACCAACGAGAAGGTTTTGACCGAACTCGGCAAGGAAGATAAGAACAAGAACTGCATCGTCGTCAGCAACACCAACTTCCGTAAGGCGATGAGCCTTGCCATCAACAGAGATGAGTATGTAACGGCGACGCCCGGCTACAAGCCCGCTTACTCTCTGATGAACGAGCTTTATTACTACGATATTTACAACGATCAGAACTCCGTCTACCGCAACACCGATGAGGCAATGGAGGCAATCTGCAAGCTCTACGGCGTTGAATATGGTGCAGACAAGACGTATAAGACGCTCGAAGAGGCATACAATTCCATCAACGGCTACAACCTTACCGAGGCAAAGGCGCTGATGAAGCAGGCTTGCGATGAGCTTGTCGCTGCAGGCAAATACAAGTCGGGCGAGCCCATCAACATTGCCATCGCTTGGAAGTTTGGCGCGCAGAATTCCGATGATCAGGCGCAGCTTGCACTTCTCAACAAGTATATCAATGCGGCGGCAGAAGGCAGCGGCTTCGGCACGATCACCTTCTCGCAGACCTGCAACATGCAGGATCCCGATCCCTACACTGCTGTTCCTCAGGGCTTGTACGCCATCGGTCAGGGCGCATGGGGCGGCGCATTCCTGTATCCGTTCCGCAACTTCCAGGTGTACATGGATTCCTCGAAGTATTCGATCAACGAGGCTGGTTGCTGGGATCCTGCTACGGAAACCATTACGCTGGAGGTGCCCAAGGTCGATGCGGACGGACAGGCTATCGCGGGTGAGACGGAAGAAGTGACGATGTCGTGGAAGTCTTGGTCCAACTCCATGTCCGGCTCCGGAAGATACGCTGCCGCGAGTAACGAAGTCAAGCTTGCGATCACGGCATTGCTCGAGGAAGCGTACCTTGGCAAGTACTTCCGTATTCCGATCAGCGGAATGGTTGCTTCGTATCTCCTCAGCCAGCAGGTCAGCTACTACACCGAGAACTATCATGTCCTGTACGGATTTGGCGGTCTCCGTTTGATGACGTATAATTATACGAACGGTGAGTTTGCCGATCTTGCAAAGGATGGGCTCAGTTACGAATAATATTCGTAAAAAATCCAAACATTGGCGGCAGGGCAATGGGAGAATTATGTTCTCCCATTCCTTGCTGTTAAGAAAATTTTTGTTTTAGATAAAAACCACAGCAGAACTCTGCCACGGAGGATAAAATCGTGACAAAATATGTGATCAAGCGCATCCTGCTCATGCTGTTTACATTCTTCGTCATCATGACGATCTGTTTCATGCTGGTCAGGATCCTTCCGAGAACACTGCCCACCGATAAGAAACTTGCCGCCATTATGGAGGCGCGGTGGGAGGCGCTCGGCTACAACGAACCGCTCTTGGTGCAGTACGGCATCTATCTGAAGGGAATTTTTACGGATTGGGACTTCGGCACCTCTTGGTATGTGCAGCAGATGGAGTCTGCATGGGATGTCATCGTAGGCCGCCTTTTGCCCACCGTGCTCGTCAACTTGTATTCCTTCATCATTTCCGTTCCCATCGGGATCGGGCTCGGCGTCGTTGCGGCGATCAAAAAGAACAAGTGGCAGGATCATACCATCAGCACGCTCGTTATGCTGTTTGTCTCCATCCCCGTGTATGTATATGCGTTCTTGGTGCAATACCTGTTCTGCTATCTGCTCGGCTGGTTCCCGCTCACGGTGAGTTCGCTCACCGATGCAGGCGGCAGCTGGCTCTCTCCCACCATGTTTTGGAGCATGATGCCCGCGGTCATTGCGCTCTCCTTCGGGCAGATCGCAGGGCTCACCCGCTTTACGCGCGCCGAGCTTACAGAGACGCTCACCTCTGACTATATGCTGCTCGCGCGGACGAAGGGATTAAAGAAGAGCCAGGCGATCAGCCGCCACGCGCTCAAAAATGCAATGGTGCCCATTCTTCCGATGATCATCTCCACCTTCATCTCCATTTTGGGCGGCTCTATGGTCATCGAGCAGATCTTCTCCGTCCCCGGCGTCGGGCAGCTCTATATCCAATCCATCAACATGCGCGATTACGACGTATTTATGATGGATACCATCTTCTACACGCTCGTCGGGCTGTTGGCGGGCATCGTGGTCGATATCAGCTACGGCTTCATCGACCCGAGAATCAGAATGGGGGAGAAGTAAGATGGAAGAGTTGAAGAATATCCCGAAGGAAAAATTCGAATTTGCCGACCGCAGCGATATTTCGCACGATAAAAAGTTCGATACTAAGCCTATCGGCTACTTTAAGGACGCATGGCTGCGCTTTTGCAAGAACAAGGCGTCTGTCGTGGCGGCGGTCATCATCATTGTCATTATTCTCTATGCGCTCATCACGCCGCTGTGCGGCATTCCCGAGTTTATGGATACCTACTATGCCCGCATGGGACCGCGCAACTTGGCGCTCAGTTCCATCGGCATTGCCGATGGCGGCGCGACAAACGACTACAACGAGCGCTACATGGTCTATCATTACGCGGTCGGTATTGCGGCAGAGGATGCCGATGGCGCGGGCGCGACTTGGAACGAGGGTCTTGAGAGTAAATATCAGCCCGTTCTGCACGTCGGGAACGTTCAGAAGAGGGGTTCCACTGCAACATATTCGGCGAAGATCGATACCTATCTCGATGTCGGCTTTTTATTCCGCGATATCACGCAAACGGAGTATGCAAATATTCGGGCGTGGGAGGATGAGACGGGGCTCAGCGTCCTTTATCCGCTCATCGATACGAAAAGCGCGTATTATGTTGCGCCGTCCGATCCTAACATGGCGGCAAATTATTGGTATAAGATGAACGCGAGCCGTGAGCCCGTGCGCGTTGTCGAGAGCGAAACGGAGGGGGAGGAGCCCGAAGTGATCGCCCTTTCGCTCGATCGTTTGCAAGACGGGCGTTCCCGCCTCGAAGATAACTACCTGCGCGATGAAAACGGCGCGCCCGTCTATTTCCAATACACGGGCGGCGGAACGACCGAGACGGCGCAGTACCGTGTGCGCGTGCTCTATTATAACTACTATGTCTATCAGCACGGCTTCGAGCCGCAGTACCTGTTCGGAACGGATACCCAAGGGTACGATCTCGCGCTGCGCATGGCGCGCGGCATTCAGCTCTCGCTGCTCGTTGCCGTGTGCGTCTCCGTGCTCAATCTTGTGCTCGGTGCGATCTACGGCGCCATCGAGGGCTACTACGGCGGCGCGGTCGACCTCGTGATGGAGCGCATTGCCGATATTTTGGCAGGCGTGCCCTTCATTGTCGTTGCAACGCTCTTCCAGATCCATTTGGCGGCGCAGGTGGGGCCCATCCCGAGTTTGCTGTTCGCCTTTGTCATGACGGGGTGGATCAGCACCGCCGCCCGCACGCGAACGCAGTTCTACCGCTTCAAAAATTCGGAATATGTGCTCGCCGCCCGCACGCTGGGCGCGCGGGATCGGCGCATCATCTGGAAGCATATCTTCCCCAATTCGCTCGGCACCATCATCACGTCTTCCGTGCTTGTCATCCCGAGCGTCATCTTCTCGGAGAGCATGCTCAGCTTCCTCGGCATCGTCAATCTGGGCGGATCTACCATGACTTCGCTCGGTACGTTGCTCTCGGATGCGGCAAGCATCTGGACGCGATACCCGCATCTGATGATCTTCCCCGCAGTCGTCATCTCGCTTTTGATGATCTGCTTCAATCTCTTCGGCAACGGCTTGCGCGATGCGTTCAACCCGTCGCTGCGCGGCGTGGAGGAGTGAGCCATGGCAGATAATATTTTACAAGTCAAAAATCTCAAGATCTCCTTCCGCACGGTGAGCGGCACCGTCAAAGCAGTGCGCGATATCTCCTTTAACTTGCAGCGCGGCGAGACGCTCGCCATCGTCGGCGAGTCCGGCTCGGGCAAGTCGGTCACCTCCAAGGCGATCCTCGGCATCCTTGCGGGCAACGCCATCATCGAGGGCGGCGAGATCCTCTACGACGGCAAAGATCTTCTCCGCATCGGCGAAGACGATATGCACAAGATCCGCGGGGATAAGATCTCGATGATCTTCCAGGATCCGCTCTCCAGCCTCGATCCCATCGTCAAGATCGGCAAGCAGATCACCGAGGCAATGCTCCTCAAAAACAAGGCAAACCGCCGCGCGGGCAGAAGGGAATTTAACGCCATGCTCGCCGCGCTCGAAGCGCACATGGTGGAAGCCGCAGGCAGGGAGAACGAAGAAAAAGTCGCCGAGATCAAGCGGCTCGTCAAGCTGTTCGATAGCTTTAACATCGAGGCGCTCCGCCTCGAGAGCGCCTATAACGAGGCGTATACCCAAGCGGAGGAGCTCATCGCCGATATCGAAGATTTCCTCTTCCGCGTGGAGCACCGCCAAAAGCTCGATGTGCGCGGCAGGCTCGTTGCCTTCGGCAAAAAGCTCGCGCTCGTCAGCGATCCCTTCCTTACGAGCGGGTTTGAAGACCGCACCGCAGAGATGGCGGCGCTCTTGCGCGAGCAGGTGAACGCCATCGGCGATAAGTTTGAATTTGCCCGCGCCTATTTGCGCAAGCTCATCGGCAAAGAGAGCACTTCGGAGGTCTCCGCCGAGGTCGTCGGCACGCTCGAGCGGCTGAAAGGGCTGCTCGGCGAGATCGTCTCCCGCGCCCGCCCCAACTTCTTCCGCATCGGCTATTGCAAGCTCTCCGGGCAGGATATTTCGCTCGCGGGCAGGACGGTGGAGGAACTCAACGAGTTTGCGCTCGCCTATCTCGAAGAGCACTTCATGCGCGAGTTCTTCGGGCTCGCCACGGCGGGGCTCGGGCACTCCTTTGCGGCTGCGCTCGAAGGCAAGCGGGAAGTCGTGGCGGCGGCGGAGAAGGTGCGCACCTTCTTCCGCGGCGAATTTACGCGCAAGGAGGCGAAGGCGCTCTACCGCGAGCTCGTCGCCTGCGTCGACCGCTCCATCGACCGCTTGGAACCCATCAAAGACAGCGTCGCCTACACCTTCCGCACGAGCTTCAGAAGCGCCATCGCACGGTACTTTTTCTACAAAAAGAACAACCCCAAGGAGGAGGCGCGCTTCGCACGGCAGACGCGCCGCCGCGATGCGCTCATTGCCAAGGGCAAGACGGTGGATTGGAAGGTCGTGCCCAAGGTCGTGATGGATCTCGATGGCGAGATCGAAAATATTCTCTCCGTTTACGAGCGCCTCGCCAAAAAGTACGAGGCGGAGATCGCCGCCGCAGAGCAGGTCGATCTCAATGAAAAGTGCTACGCGCTCATCGACTTTTTCAAGGATAAGGCGTCGCAGGTCGTCTACCGCGTCACCAAGCGGATGGCGCGCGAGAAGGCGATCAAGCTCATGGACGAAGTGGGCATTCCCGAACCGCGCATCCGCTTCTATCAGTATCCCTTCGAGTTTTCGGGCGGGATGCGGCAGCGTATCGTCATTGCCATCGCGCTCGCGGCAAACCCCGATATCCTCATCTGCGACGAGCCCACGACTGCGCTCGACGTGACTATTCAGGCGCAGATCCTCGAGCTCATCAACAAGCTCAAGGCGGAGCGCAATCTCTCCGTCATCTTCATCACGCACGATCTGGGCGTCGTTGCGAACATGGCAGATAAGATCGCCGTCATGTACGCGGGCAAGATCGTCGAATACGGCACGGCGGACGATGTCTTCTACGATCCCCGCCATCCGTATACTTGGGCGCTGCTCTCTTCCATGCCCGATCTCGATACCGATGAGAAGCTGGATGCCATCCCCGGCACGCCGCCCAACATGATCTATCCGCCCAAGGGCGATGCCTTTGCCGAGCGCAACAAATACGCACTCAAGATCGATTTCGAGGAACAGCCGCCCATGTTCCGCGTGAGCGATACGCACTATGCGGCAACCTGGCTGCTGCATCCCGATGCGCCCAAGGTCCCCGTGCCCAAGGCGATCACGGACCGCATCGCCCGCATGAAAAAATTGGTAGGTGGCAAAGATGGAAAATAACAACGAAGTTTTGCTCCGCGTCGAGCATCTCTGCCAATACTTCAAGATGGGGCGCAAGGAGCTCAAAGCGGTCGATGATGTCAGCTTTGAGGTGAAGAAGGGCGAAGTCTTCGGGCTCGTCGGCGAGTCGGGCTGCGGCAAGACGACGACGGGGCGCTCCATCATCAAACTCTACGATATCACCTCGGGCGATATCTACTTCAAGGGTCAGCGCATCTGCGCGGGCACGCGCTCCTACCGCGATGCCATAGCCGCGGCAAAGAAGGCGTTCCGCAGCGAAGCCAAGGCGCTGCGCGCTTCGGCAAAGGAAGATCCCGCCAAGGCAGAGGAAGTTGTGGCGCAGATCGCCGAAAAGCGCAAGGCGCTGCAAGCGGTCATCGATGAAAACAAGCGCAAGATCGCCTCGGCAAATTACGATCACAAGAACTGCGATAGGGCATATGCCGCCACCTTGCTCGAAGAGCTCAAGGGCGAGTATGCGCCCAAATTCGCCGCGGCAGAGGGGGATGAAGAAGCCCTCAAAAAGCTGCGCGGGGAATACCGCAAAAAGTGCGCGGTCGCCCGCAAGACCAAGCTCATTACGCGCATTCAGATGATCTTTCAAGATCCGATCGCTTCCCTCAATCCGCGCATGACGGTGCGGGAGATCGTCTCGGAAGGGCTCGTGATCAACGGCATCCGCGATAAGGCGTATATCGACGAAAAGGTGTACGAGATGCTCGAGCTCGTCGGGCTCGTGCGCGAGCACGCGGGCAGATACCCGCACGAGTTCTCGGGCGGGCAGCGGCAGCGCATCGGCATTGCGCGCTCCGTCATCATGCGCCCCGATATGATCATTGCCGATGAGCCCATCTCCGCGCTCGATGTCTCCATTCAGGCGCAGGTCATCAACCTTTTGAACGACCTGCGCGAGAAGCTCGGGCTCACCATCCTCTTTATCGCGCACGATCTCTCCGTCGTCAAGTATTTCTCCGATCGGATCGGCGTCATGTATTTCGGCAAGATGGTCGAGCTCGCATCGTCGGACGAGATCTTCGCCCACCCGCTGCATCCGTATACCCGCTCCCTCCTTTCCGCCATCCCGCTGCCCGATCCGCACTACGAAAAGCAGCGCACGCGCATCACCTACAACCCCATTGCAGAGCACGATTATTCTACGGATAAGCCCTCGCTGAGGGAGGTCTGCCCGGGGCACTTTGTGTATTGCAACGATGCGGAGGAGCAAAAGTACCGCAGCGAGCTCGGGCTTTGAGAGGGTATGATTTTTAAGAAATTGCTCAAATACCTCATCGCCATGGCAGTTGCGGCGGTCATCGTCGTCCTCATGCTGTGGGGAAGGGGGTATTTTGGGGAGACGGTGTGGAAGACGCAATGCAGGCTCCTGTGCGATGCCTTCACGCTTGCCGGCGCGCTCTTCTTGCTGCTCTGCGCGCTCGTATGGGTGAGCAGCAAGGGCGCGTTTCTCGGCATCGGGTATGCGGTGGGGCGGTTCGTGCATACGCTGCTGCCCTTTCTCCCGAAGAGCAGAGAGACGTATGCAGAGTACCGCGCGCGCAAGCTGGGGCGGAGCGGGGAGCAAAGTTATGCCTTCCTGCTCGTAACGGGGCTGGTTTACTTTGCTGTCGCGATCATCCTGCTCATCGTATATTATCAAATTCCAACTGCATAAATATCACGGGTCTGCGCAAAAAACTTGCATGCAGACCTGTTTTTATGAATAATATTCAAAAGCACGCCGCAGAGCGCCGCCGATCGCTTGACAGGGCGCGGAAGAATTTGTTATAATACTTTGAAATAAGTCAGGCGCTTTTCGGAGAAGGGAACATGATCTATTACAGCAACAAGTCCAATTTATTGGAAGATATCAAGTATCACTACGAATTGCAGGACGTCAAAGAGCCGGAGCTTTACCGCGAGCTCTTCGATTACGAGTCCATCCCCAAGATCGCCTTCAACAACCGCCATGTGCCCACCAACATGCCGGAGGAGATCTGGATGACGGATACCACCTTCCGCGACGGGCAGCAGTCCACCTCGCCCTTTACGGTGAAGCAGATCGTCGATCTCTACAAGCTGATGGCGCGCCTCGGCGGGCCCAAGGGCTTGGTGCGGCAGTCGGAGTTCTTCGTCTATTCCAAAAAGGATCAGGATGCGCTCCGCGCCTGCCAGGATACGGGGCTCAAATTCCCGGAGATCACAACATGGATCCGCGCCAACCCCAAGGACTTTGAGCTCGTCAAGTCGACGGGCGTGGCGGAAACAGGCATTTTGGTGAGCTGTTCGGACTATCACATCTTCAAAAAGATGCACCTTACCCGCCGTCAGGCGCTCGATCAGTACCTCGGCATCGTCAAGAGCGCGCTCGCGATCGGCATCCGCCCGCGCTGCCACTTCGAAGATATCACCCGCGCCGATTTTTACGGCTTCGTGGTGCCGTTTGCCACCGAACTCATGCGCCTTTCGGCGGAGAGCGGCATCCCCATCAAGATCCGCATGTGCGATACGATGGGCTTCGGCGTCTCCTTCCCGGGCGTCTCCCTGCCGCGCAGCGTGCAGGGCATCGTGTACGGGCTGCATCACTATGCAGGCGTGCCGCACGGGCTCTTGGAATGGCACGGGCACAACGATTTTTACAAGGTCGTCTCCAACGCCTCCACGGCTTGGCTGTACGGCGCATCCGCGGTCAACTGCTCTCTGCTCGGCATCGGCGAGCGCACGGGCAACTGCCCGCTCGAGGCGATGGCGGTGGAGTATGCGGGTCTGCGCGGCACGATGGACGGCATGGACTTTACCGCCATCACAGAGATCGCCGATTACTTCGAGCGGGAGATCAGCTACAACATTCCGCCCAAAACGCCCTTTGTGGGGCGCGCCTTCAACTCCACCCGCGCGGGCATCCATGCGGACGGGCTCTTGAAGGACGAGGAGATCTACAATATCTTCGATACTGCAAAGATCCTCAACCGCCCCGCGCGCGTCTCCGTCAACAAGACGAGCGGGCTTGCAGGTATCGCCTTCTGGATCAACGATTATTATAAGCTGCCGGAAGAGCACCGCATCGAAAAGAGCGATCCACTCGTCGTGAAGATGAAGGAGCGCATCGATGCGGAGTACGAAGAGGGGCGCAACAGCTCGTTCGGCGACGACGAGCTCGTCAACCTCATCTACGCCATCGATTCGCACCGCATCCGCGAGTTGGAGGCATTCAGTCTCTGATCGCATCCCCGCCCGCTTGGGCGGGTTTTTTTGTGTGCAGGCGCTTGTCTTTCGTGCAAAAATATGGTAGGATAAAAGCATATTTTAACACGAAAGAGAGGAACACACATGCAAAAGACGGCGCAGGTATGGAAAACGATGGCACATTGGGCATGGGTGGCGGTGCTGCCCGTGCTGCTTTCGGGGGTGCTGCGGGCGGTCGCGATCTATCTCTTCGTCACGCCGAACGACTTTGCGCCCGGCGGGATCAACGGCATCGCCGTCCTCTTGGAGGAGGGAACGGGCTGGAGCGCGGGCATCTTCCTCATCATGCTCAACGTGCCGCTCTTTTTTGTGGCATTCTTCCTCTTGGGGAAGTACGGCGCCGTCATCTCCACGCTCTCCATGCTGCTCACCTCGGGGCTTTTGATCGCGTTCGGGCACATCCCGGGGATGGTCTTTTACCGCCCCGCCAATAATCACATCCTCGCGGCGATCGCGGGCGGCGTGCTCTTGGGCGTATCGCTTGCCATCATGCTCAGGAGCTGCGGCACGAGCGGCGGGACGACGGTACTCGCCTCCCTCGTCAACAAAAAATTCCGCAACCTCAGCGTGAGCGGCATGACGGCGGTCTTCGATGCCTGCGTCGTGGTGGCTTCCTTCTTTGTCTATCACCGCGGCATGGGCTTTACGGCAAAGCTCGAGCCCGTCCTCCTCGCGCTCGTCTCTCTTTTTGTGACGAGCAAGATGTGCGATGTCATCCTGCACGGCTTTCAGGTGGCATACCGCTTTGAGATCGTCACCGATCAGCCGGAGGAGCTCGCGGCAGAGATCATGGATCGGCTGCACCACGGCGTGACCGAACTCAACGCAACGGGCATGTACTCGCACGCGGCGCGGGCGCTGCTCGTGTGCATCATCCGCAAACGGCAGATCGGAGAATTGCAGCGCATTCTGAAGCGCTATCCGGGGACGTTCGCCTCCTTCGCGCCGGTCTCGGAAGTCTACGGAAAATTCGCAAAATAAAAAAGCAGGGCATCGCCCTGTTTTTTTATCGCCGTGCGGGACAGCGTTTTATGGCAGCTTCTTGGCGAATGCCTTGGGGGAGTCGCCGTACTCGCGCTTGAAGTCCGCAGAAAAGTAGAGGGGATCGGTATAGCCGCAGGAGGCGGCAACTTCCGCAACGGAGAGGGCGTGCTCTTGCAGGAGCCGCCGCGCGAGCGAGAGGCGCAAGGTGCGCAGGTAAGACTTGGGCGAGACGCCGTATTCCCCGTAAAAGAGGCGGTAGAGCTGCGAACGGCTCAGGTGCTCTGCTTTGGCGATGGCGTCGATGCGGAGGTTGGGATCGGAAAATCCCGCCCGCAGCATCGCCGCGGCGCGTTCCGCCGCTTTCAGGCGCGGGGCGCGGTCGGCGGGGAAGGCGCGGATGAGCGCGGAAAAGAGGGCGAGCAGGGCGGCGCAGCCCTCATGCGGCAGCCGCGAAGCATTGGCGGCGTGCAGCCGCTCAAAGAGCGGTTCAAATATCTGCCGTTCGAGCGTGGGGGAGACGCGCGCCGTGCGGGAAAACCCTGTCTGCGCGAGAAGCCCGTAGGCGGCTTCGCCGTCAAAATCCACCCAAACATACGTCCACGGCGCCTGCTCGTCGGCACAGTAGACGAGGCTCTCACCCTTCCAGATGGCAAACATTTGCCCCGCCTCCACCGTCGTCTCAACGCCGTGCGCCCGCACCTTGCCCCGCCCTTCGAGGATGTAGTGCAAAATGTAGCAGTTGCGCGGATAGGGTCCCACCCTGTAGGCGGGCTTGCACGCCTGTCGTCCCGTCCACATGAGCTGTAAAAAATCGTCCATGCAACATTTCTCCATAAAAATGAGACAAAAACATATTGCTTTTGAAACATTTTCTGCTATAATCCAAGTATATCACAACGGGAAAGAGAGGTCAAGAGATGATCGTGAACAAACCGCCGATGGGCTGGAATTCTTGGAACACCTATGCAGAGAACATCGATGAGGCGCTCATTTTGGAGAGCGCGCGGGCGCTCAAAAAGAGCGGGCTTGCGCAGGCGGGCTACAAATACGTCGTGATCGACGATTGCTGGGCGCTCAAAGAGCGGGGCAAGGACGGAAAGCTCGTGCCCGATCCCGCCAAGTTCCCCCGCGGGATGAAGGCGCTCGCCGACGACATTCACGCCATGGGGCTGAAGTTCGGCATGTATTCCTGCTGCGGACGGATGACGTGCGCGCGCTATCCCTCCTCGCTCGATCACGAGTGGACGGACGCCCGTTCCTTTGCGGCGTGGGGCGTCGACTTCCTCAAATACGACTATTGCTTCAAACCCAAGAACCGCAGCGGAGACGATCTGTACCGCACCATGCGCCTCGCCCTTGCCAACAGCGGGCGGGATATCCTCTTTTCGGGCTGCAGCTGGGGCGCAGACAAAACGCACGAGTGGATCCGCACAACGGGCGCCGGCATGTGGCGCTCGACGGGGGATATTTTCGATAATTGGAAGAGCATCTGCGATCTGTTCCACAGGCAGATGTCCATCCTGCCCTACGGCGGGCGCGGGTGCTTTAACGATATGGATATGCTCGTGGTCGGGATGCACGGCAAGGGGCACGTCGGGCTGGGCGGCTGTACGGATGAGGAGTACCGCACGCACTTTGCCGCTTGGTGCTTCCTGCAATCGCCGCTCATGATCGGCTGCGACGTGCGCAATATGAGCGATGCAACGCGCGCGCTCCTCACAAATCCCATGCTTATCGCCCTCGATCAGGATGCGCTCTGCGCGCAGACCTACCGCATCCTTCCCTACGAGGGCGCCTTCGAGGATGATCCCTCCGAGAACCGCTACTATATGTTGGCGCGCATGCTCGAGAACGGCGATGTGGCGCTCGGATTTTTCAACTTTACCGAGGAAGAGCGCCGCATGGAGTGCACGCTCGATGAGGTCGGGCTCGGCGTTCCCTCGGGCAGAACGCTCGAACTCTGCGATTGCTTCACGGGGGAAAAGTGCCTCCCGCAGTGCGGTTCCGTCTGCGTTACGCTCGCACCGCACGCCTGCGCCGTCTACTGCGGGAAGGTCGTCAAGGCATGACGTGTCTATGCTGCGGCGCCGCCGTCACGCCGCTCGATGCGGCGCTCACAAAAAAGTTTGTCAACCGCGGCAGTCAAACGTACTATTGTATCGGCTGCCTTGCTAAAAAGTTTGCCGTCTCCCGCGCGTTGCTTATCGAGAAGGCGCGCGAGTTTCAGCGTGCGGGCTGCGCCCTCTTCGCCGGGCTGCAATTGTAACTTACCGCTGTGTATCAGGTAGCTTTGCGGGCGTTTTTCGGCGCCCGCATATTTTTTTCTGTGCAGCGCTTGCTTTTTTCGCAGCGGTGGTGTATCATCAAAAAAACGGGGGAAAGAGGGGATGGAGATCTTCGGAAAATCGGAAGAAGAGAACTTGGATCGCTTTTTTTGCGGGATCGGTTTGAGCGAGGCGGGGCGGCGAGGCGCGGAGCGCGTCATCCGCCAATTCCCCCAAGTGCTCACCCTGCCGCTGCTTGCGCCGCTGTTTGAAGGGAAGGCTTACGAGAAGGGGATCGAGGCGGCGCACACCCTGCTCGGCGCAGATGCGGACGGCATGAAGCTTTTCGTCTACCTCTGCCGCTGTGCGGTGCGCACGCACGCGGACTATGCCGCAAAGGGCATCGGCGAGGCGGTCTATTGGGATACAATGAAGTTTCTCTCCCGCTTTCTTGCAGACGATGCGCGGAAGCGGGGCACGCTCGCCTTCCGTTGGGGCTGGTGGTTCCCGCGGCAGCTCTCCATGCGGGAATTTCGCCTCGGCGCGCTTGAATACGAGATGACGGAAGAAGACGGCGATAGAAAGATCTATCTGCATATCCCGTTCGATGCCGACCTTTCTGAGCGCTCCGTTACGGACTCCGTTGCCGCTGCAAAGCGATTTTTTGCCGAATATTATCCCGCCTTTGCGCAGGCGGAAATGGATTGTGATTCCTGGATGCTCGTGCCCACGCTGCGGGAATTGCTCCCCGCAAGCTCGAATATTTTAAAGTTTCAGCGCCGCTTCCGCATTCTGCGCACGGAGGAGGATAGCACGGCGTTTCTCGAATGGATCTATCCCGATCCCGCCGTCGCCTACGAAGCGTTGCCCGAGCAAACTTCGCTGCAGCGGAGCGTGAAGCGGCATCTCCTTGCGGGAGGAAAGCTCGGCTGGGCATTGGGAAAATTTTAGGATAAGAAAGCGCCCTAAAGCCGTATTTCTCGGCATCAGGGCGCTTTTTTTGGAGCTGCTAACCGGATTTGAACCGGTGACCTCGTCCTTACCAAGGACGTGCTCTACTGCAAAAAGAGGAAGTGCTCTAAAAAAATAAAAACGGCGGAAAAGACACAGTATCTTGTGCTTTTTCCGCCGTTTTCTTATTATTTTAATACAATTTAAAGAAAAATGGTAGTAATGGTTTTTTGCTGCTTTTACTACCATTTACCACCATTTTAGATTTTTCAGATCGTTTCGGTCAGTTTGATAGCGTTTTTGACGGGTATTATTTGGTCTGGCTTGCGGAGTGATTTTAAAAAGCAAATACAAAGAATATCGCATTTTTTGACCTAATTTGACCTGATTTAAATACGGCAATATCTCGGTATTATCTTAAGCCTTACTTTTTCACGAAATAATTATATCGAATCTTCTAAAATATATTGATTTTCACCGAAAAGTTTGATATAATAAAACCAACAGGAGAAAACAATGGTTTTAACATTTGACAGTTTGGCATTACAATTCAAAGATTACACCGATGTAAAAGGGAAGATTCGCCGCGAAGTACAATCGGGGCGATTAACGCAAATCGCGCGCGGATTATACGAAACCGATGCGCGTGCTGATGGCAAATATCTTGCGGGCACAATCTACGGCCCATCCTATCTTTCTTTCGATTATGTACTGTCGATGTGTTCGTTGATTCCCGAAGCGATTTTTCGGACTTACACTTCCGCGACCTTCCGTAAAGGCAAAGCGAAGCAGTACAATAACGCGTTCGGAGTCTTCACATACAGGGATGTGCCTGCCGCAGTTTATCATTTTGGCGTGGAAATTCGGGAAGAAAACGGTTATTCCTATCAGATCGCCACTCCCGAAAAGGCGCTATGCGACAAGCTGTACACCATATCGCCCGTCGGCTCGGTCAAAGCAATGCGGGCGTTACTGTTCGAAGATTTGCGCGTCGATGAAAACGACTTTTGGCAGTTAAATCTAGACGACATCAAACAACTAGCGCCGCTCTATAAATCGACTAATCACAAGTATCTTGTAAAGCTGATTAACGGAGGAAAATAAATGCAAACAATTTTAAGCCAAATGCTTGCGCTATATCCCGCGCAGTCGCAAAGCGACGAAAAAAACGCGCTGACAGAAGTAATACAGGAAGTCGCGCTATGCGGACTTTCCCGAGCGGGCTTTTTTAAGGACGCCGCGTTTTACGGCGGTACGGCGCTGCGTATCTTTTACGGACTTGACCGATTTTCCGAAGACCTGGACTTTTCGCTGGTAGCGCCCGATTCCGGTTTTGAATTGAAAAAATATTTTTCGGTTTTAGAGAGCGAATTGCATGCCGTCGGACTGAACTTCAAGGTGGAAGAAAAAATCAAAACAGCAGACTCCAATGTCAAATCGGCTTTTTTGAAAGGCAACACCAAGGAACACATTTTAAGCGTTTACAACGACGAGCAGAGTGCGACGAAAATCAATCCGTCTGAAGTAATAAAAATCAAGTTTGAAGTCGATACAAATCCTCCGGCCTTTGCGACATTTGAAAACAAGTACCGACTGCTGCCGTCGCCTTATCAAGTGAAACTGTATGATATGCCTTCGTTGTTCGCGGGCAAACTTCACGCCGTAATCTGCCGCGCATGGAAAACCCGTGTCAAAGGCAGGGACTTATACGATTATATTTTCTATCTCTCTCGAAACGTTGCAGTCAATATGCCACACCTGAAAGCACGACTTGTAGACTCCGGATTTATCGACAAGGATTTCAACCTTACCCGCGAAACCCTGATTTCCATGCTGAACGAACGCTTTGCAGAAATCGACTATGAACAAGCCAAACAAGACGTAATTCCCTTTATTAAAGACAAAACCAAGTTGAATATTTGGAGCACAGAGTTCTTTACAGAAATTACGAAAAATTTGAATGCAATGTAAGATAGAAAAAATCTAAAAAGGAAAGCAAATAATGTTTATAACTGAAGAAAAATTATTACAATGGTCAATTCAAGAAAGTACAGACTTAAGTTCCAATGCGTATCATTTCGTAAAAGAAACTCTGTTTAGGTTACCTATTGTTGTTGCGCACCATAATGATTTTGAAGCTTATTTACAAGGCTCTTATGCAAATGCAACAAATATTAAACGCGATTCCGATGTTGATATTGTTTTTCAGTATAACGGAGTTTTTCGATATGACGATAGTGCTCTAACAGATTACGCAAAAATAGAGAGAAACAAATATTATGAGAAAGCGAACTTGAGTTTTAAGCAATATAAAAATACAATATATCATGAACTATTAACTGCTATTTCTCATTATACAAGAGTTAAATCAGTTTTTTATAAGCCTAAATCACTTAAAATAATATTACAAAATCCATCGATCGAAGTTGATGTTGTTCCTTGTTTTTTATATAAAAAGTACCGTTCATTCTCGTTACAAAATCCAGATAGTACAAGCCATTTCGATGCTGGCATATCGTTTGATAATACTGAAACAGACGATATTATTGTAAATTTCCCTAAGCAACATATTGAAAACGGACATAATAAAAATAAGACAACAGATGGAAATTATAAAATGACCGTTAGGTTCATAAAAAAAATTAAATCATTATTGGTCGATAAAAATATTATAAGTGAAAATCTTGCAAGCTCATATTTTATTGAAAATTTGATTTATAATGTGCCAAGCCGTTGTTTTGAAACATCTTGTTTAAAAACTCTTAATAATATAATCGATTTTTTATTGATGACACCATTGGATAATTTTCAATGTCAGCATAAACAATGGCGATTATTTGGTTCTCGTAGCACACAGTGGAATAAAAACGATGCTATATTTTTTATTGGTATCCTAAAAAATGTATTAGCTGGGAAATACAACATATGAAAAATTACGCTATTGACAACAATATTCGAGATAAAGTAAATCGTTTGATTTTTATTTTTAGTCTTATATTTGCATCATTTATAATGATAACCTTTAATATTCTTGTAAGCGATATAGCGGTAACAAATGTATGGATAATTTATTTAAATATCCTTATTCTTCCTAGCCTTGGCGGAATAGATGCTTTTCTCAAATGGGTGTTTGATACAAAATTATGGAAAACAAAAGTATTCATGAAGCTTTTAAATTTACCAAATTTAAATGGTATTTGGAATATAAAAGGTGAAAATTCCCTGGGATATACATATAATGGACTGATAAAAATATACCAGACTTTTAATAAAATATCAATTAAAGGGTTGTTTGATAATTCACAATCAGAGAATTTCGAAACATTTATGTCTATCAGTGTAAACGAAATAAAATTAAGTTATAATTATACAAATGAACCAAAGAAAAAAGAAGGCACAATGGGAATCCACCACGGTTTTGCCATCATTAGGTTTGACAAAGATTTAAAAAATGGAACTGCAAAATATTTTAATGATGATTTTAGGGGAACTCAAGGCGTTTGGAGTTTGAGTTTAGCAAATATTATAAGCAGGGATTAAACGCGCTAATTTTATCCTTCAACTTCCGATAATATGGTATAATAGGAACATAGGAGCGAACTATGAGCATTATTGATAAAAAACAAATGACTGAAGAAGATATAAAATTAAATTTTATTACTCCAGCAATTTTAGAAAAGGGCTGGCAGGATAAAATTACAATGGAAACGAAGGTCAAATTTACAGACGGCAAGGTGAATTTACGCGGGAATCTGGTCAGCCGCGAAGCTCCAAAAAAAGCCGATTACATACTTTATTTAAGCAAAAACAACCCTCTCGCTGTTGTTGAAGCCAAAGATAACAATCACGGCGTTTCGTTTGGTATGCAACAAGCCAAACTCTATGCTCAAATGCTCGATGTTCCGTTCGCATATAGTTCCAACGGCGATGCTTTTCAAGAGTATGATTTTATTACAGGGATCGAACGAGAAATAGGTTTAGATGATTTTCCATCACCTGAGGAGCTTTTGGCTCGTTATCAAAATGAAATCAATAATGGAAAAGGATACATAGTCGAGGTTTTTCTCTAAAAAGAGTAAAATTTATATACTACTTTTTTTAGGAGGATTACCTATGTTAGAAGAATTTGAAGCACACCTTCGGCGGAGCAATTTGTCTGAAAACACGATTTCATCGTACCTACTTACGATACGAATGTATCAGCAATTATCGGGAGAAATCACAAAACAGAACCTATTGGCGTTCAAGGGATATTTGATTGAAACCTACAAGCCCAAAACTGTAAACTTACGAATACAGGCAATTGGCGACCGTCAAGAAATCGAAGTTTTTGCTCGGACAGTTTTTTGAATATTGCGTGGACAACGACTTTCTCAAAA